>NZ_JAOQJP010000014.1:0-80970 GCF_025567305.1 Brotomerdimonas butyrica | reverse complement strand
AAAAAAAAACAACAGAGCATACCTTTTTGAGATATACTCTGTCTTGTTGTTTTAAGAAACGCCCGGTCCAATGTCGCTTAACTTAATGACATTGGCGCGCTGATGATGTTCGAAAGACATGCAAACTTAAAATACAAGTTTGGAAATCGACATTTCTGGGCGGAAGGATACTATGTCAGCACGGTCGGGCTGAATGAAGCGACAGTGCGTAAGTATGTTAGAGAGCAAGAAAAACATGATATGGCAGTTGATAAACTGAGTGTCAAAGAATATGAAGATCCATTTAAAAAATAATTGAACCCCTTTGAGGGGTAGCTAAAGAGGCAATGGCAATGTAGCTTGAACGAAGAGAAAGCTAGCGCCTTGAGACGCTAGCCTAGCAATCCATGGGCTTATAGCCCTAGAGCAAACCACCCTTTTTAAGGGTGGTCATGATTGCCTGTTTCGGGTCCTGAATCGCTTCGACTATCACTCCTGCTGCATCATCTGCTGCTCCATGATATCATCCCATTCGAAAACCGCAGTTTCTGCATCTGGTCATATGCGATGAAAGAAATCCTGCACACCCGCAGCTGACTACAGCAGTCCCGTCCTCGACCTCTTGTTTTATCTCCGGTATTACAAGCGCTTTTGCCGGCACTACTTTAACGAGTTTTTCCGAACCACATCTGAAACATTTTTTAGCCATATCTTCACCTCCCCTTCTGACCTTTTATTTTTCCCGGTATCCGCCGCATCATGATCTGGCGTACCATCCTGAAGAATATATCTAAATTATACACGAAAACAGCATGCCGCGCTCTGATTTTTCTGAATTTTCCTGACGTAAAAACAGAAGGTTCTTCAGAAAAAGAGCTGAGAGATCTTCGGGTGCGTTAAGGCTTGTTATATGGAACAGAGATATGCATGAGAAAACTCAAAAGTGAATTTTTATACATTACTTTATGAGCACGGCCACTTGCGTATCCTCAACTGTCCGCGCATCGTCATGCATTCCGGTGATGGAGTGCAGGGATACTTTTTTCGTGCCTTTTTTCGACAAATCCGACAATACGCATTTTTGTATACACTTTATGCACTTTTTTGCATATGTGTTTGAAATTATTCCCTGTCTATAGTACCTGACTTCCGTCGTTTTGCTCTAAACATAGTACTCTGGAGCTATATCGGCAGAGTGTAGTTGAACAGGTTTTCTATTTCACGTTCGGATAGATACAAGGCATCGAGATTCATAAGTCCCGTTGCCTTTTTCATTTTCTCGTTCACCATCCTGTTTCTTGACAGATTGATAAATGTGCCGCTGTCTTTCTTAGCAACTGTGAAATCCCGGATGAAAGTGATGATATCATACGTGCTGACGGCATTCCTGAAACACTTTATTTCCAGGATCCTCAGCAGGAACAGAGTCAGATAGCATATCAGGAAATGCCCGTAGATCGTTTCTCTTTTCTGAACATATACCGGTCTCGCATCAAGAAACGATTTTGTGATACGAAATGACTCTTCTATTTTCCAAAGCCCGTGATATGTGCGGTAGATATCTTCCGGATCCATATCTGTTTCAGATGTCACTATCATATTGTACCCTGCAAAAGCCATATCTTCATTGATTTTATCAGTGTTGAGGCTGATGTCGGCTCTTATCTTTTTTCCATTGCTGTCGGTATTTTTAACGGAGATATATTTTGCACTGTCACCGAGCTCCTCTCTGGTGATATCCTTGCAGGTGACATATGATGAAGCCTTCTGGATCTCCTTCATGATCTCCGCTTTCTGTTTCTCTGCAAGTGCAGGATTGAATGATACTATGCGTTTCTCTTTCACAGAAAAAGAGATCGTACGTATTTCACCGGTGTCTGGATCTGTTTCTTTAAAACTGTATCTGAATGTGTCTGTACAGGACTTGATCATGTACTTCAGTTTTCCGTTCTCATCATAGTGCCTGGTGTATCTGTTTGCAGAATCATCTTCAAGAAGGACCCATAGTTTTTCTTTTTTACTCAGATTCCTGCCGTGTACAGATTTTGAGAATATGTAACCGTCGTTGGCTTCCTTTACTGCGGCATAGATGTTTCTTGCACAGTTAAGCCCTTTATCCGCGACCTGTACTGTTCTGCCTGTCGCATTACAGCGATTTTTCATATCCTCAATTACAGATCTGAGGTATGGCTTTTCGGATCTGTTTCCAGGGAACATACGCATTGAAAGGGGGACAAGATCTTTATCAAGCAGGAGAGCTTGTCCGATGATGGGTGAATGGCGGTTTTCTTTTGACGGCCCTTTCTGCTTATCATCTTTAGGTATATCAATCTCGAAGTAGTAATTTGTGCAGTCAAAGAAACAGGTACCAATCTCCCTTGGGAAGAGCTTTTCATACTGGCTGTTGAAAAGTTCTATATACTTTTCATAAAAGCTTCCGATGAAGAAAAGTCCATCGTAGAGCTGATCTTCAGAGATAGGAGCATGATCGAAAAGAAGAGGGAATACAGTACTCACCGTCTTTGATTTAGAGCATGGCTCTATGGCTCTGGCATAAATGAGCTGCGTCAGCATATCATAGACACTGAACTGATACTGCTGGACAGAGGAGAGGATATCGATGACCTCTTTTACATCGAGTTCGTCAATGAGGGATTTAAGAAGGAAGTAACCTGCATTCTTTTCAGTGATCTCATCAAAAACTCTGGGGCGTGTGGAATCTTTCAGCTCAGCGAGCCTTTTCTTTTCTTCCTCAGAAACCAGCTCCCTGTAATAGCTGACCGGATCGGGGATGCTTTCTGATCTGAGCTCATCTACATATCCAAAAGATCTTATACATCTGGTCCTTGCCTGCTTGCGCTCTCTGTCCCAGAATGTTTCGTACATCTGCAGGTAAACGCCGTCAGATGCCAGTGATTTCAACCTTTTCGGAGATGAAGCTGCTCGATGCGTCGGAATTTTCATAGTACTATCGACGGAAGACGGGGTTCAGCTTATGGGTTGACGGAAGCAGCCGAAAGGCTGCTTACATAGGAATGGTATTTTATGAAAGATATGATATCGACGAAAATCCAAGATGAGAGACAGAAATAACACTTTGAATTTGTGACATAATTATGCTATAATAATGTCATAGAAAGCGAGGGAAGTAAAATGCCACAGATTTTACCAATCAGAGATTTAAGAGATACAACAAAAATTTCAAACTTATGCCATGAAAGTAATGAGCCGATCTATATTACAAAAAACGGTTACGGAGACATGGTATTATTGAGTATGGAAACTTATGAGAATATGTTTTCAAGACTAAAAATGTATGATGCCATTATGGCAGGGAAAGAGCAGGCAGATCAGGGCGAACTGGTAGACGGGGCAGAAGCAATGAAAAAGATGAGGGATAAATATGGGCTCTAAGTACGCATGGAAGATGACGCCTTTAGCGGAGGCGGATATTGATGGAGCTCTGTCCTATATTACCGAACATCTTTTAAATAAAACAGCAGCACAGCGGTTGTTTTCCGCCTTAAATAAAACCATTAACAATATCTGTGAGTTTCCCATGGCGTATGCAGGGTGTGAGTATTACTTTATTAGTGATGTAAACTACAGACACGCAATCATTGGAAACTATGTTCTGTTTTACAGAGTAAATGAGGAAAAAGAACAAGTTGAAATTCTACGGTTTCTATATAGCGGAAGAAACATCGGACAGTCGGATATTCTCTGAGATTGAGACTTTTATATAAAACCACTACATACCCATTGAGAAGAAAATCTTCTTGATGGGTTCTTTTTTTACCCAAAGCCAAAAGAACAGGAGGTGAGGAAACAAGATGGAACGGAGAATCAACCAGAGAAGGAGGTGTAAACTTTGTCAGATAACTGGGTAGTACAGAACCTGCAAAACTCACTGGACACATGGAATGAGAAACTTTCGGAAGTGTGGAAACTGCTGACCGAATCTCCGCAGCAGTTTAAAGGCGGAGGAATCTGGGATATCATTCTCAATATTCACGGAGCGCTGATGGCAATCGGACTTGCCCTCTTGGTGCTCTTTTTTGTTGTCGGAGTCGTGAAGACCTGTGGCAGCTTTGCGGAACTTAGAAAGGCGGAGCACGCCATCAAGATCTTCATTCGGTTCGCCATTGCCAAAGGGGTTGTGACTTACGGGCTTGAGCTGATGATGGCACTCTTTGAGATTGTACAGGGGGTAATCAGCACGATTATGAAAGCGTCAGGACTTGGGGCAAACAATGATTTGCTTCTGCCCAAAGAGATGATTACCGCCATTGAGGATTGTGGATTTTTCGAAAGTATTCCATTGTGGGCGGTAACGCTGATTGGAAGTCTGGTCATAACCATACTTTCCTTCATCATTATCATGAGTGTTTACGCAAGATTTTTCAAGCTGTATATGTATACCGCAATCGCCCCAGTTCCACTTTCCACCTTTGCAGGGGAGCCGACGCAGCAGATCGGAAAAAGCTTTTTGAAATCTTACGCCGCCGTCTGTCTGGAAGGAGCCATTATTCTGCTTGCCTGCATTATCTTTTCCGTGTTTGCGGAATCCTCGCCGGTTGTAGATGCGGACGCAGCTCCGGCAACCATGGTATGGAGCTATGTTGGAGAACTGATTTTTAACATGCTGATTCTCGTAGGCGCTGTGAAGCTGGCGGACAGAATTGTAAGAGAAATGATGGGGCTATAGTGAAAGGAGAAAAAGAATCATGAGCAAAGAAGAATTTTTAATGGATTTAAAATATGGGATAGGTCCCTATCTGCCGGAAGAAATCCGTGAGGCAGGTGAACTTAAAATCTTTACGCAGATGAAAAACAATGACAAGCTGCTTCACGGAATCAGCATTGAGAGGGAGGACGGCCAGCCGTCTCCGGTCGTTTATATTGATGAGCTTTATGAAAAGTATCAGATTGGGCTTCCCATGGAGCATGTGTTTGAAGAGTTTGCGGAAGCCTTTGAAACGGCATGGAAAGAAAGCCCGGATATAGACAGGCTCAACCTGTCCTATGAAGCAGTGAAAGAAAAACTTACTTGCCGTATTGTCAATCTGAAGATGAACCGAAACAGGCTGCATGAAATGAAGTATACGCCGGTGGGAAACGGATATGGTATGACTTATCATATTGAACTTGGTGATGGGAAAAGCATTCCGGTAACAAGGGGACTTGTGGAAGTGCAAGGATACGACATGAGACTGCTTTGCCGGGAGGCTATGAAAAACACGCAGGAACAACATCCTGCTGTACTGCAAAATATGGAAAGCGTAGTCTTCAATATGGTAAGCGGCTCTGAAGAGCAGAAAAACCTGCTTTTAGGAAATGAAAAACTGCAAACAGACGCCATGTATATCCTTGGAACTGACAGGAAAACATTCGGGGACGCCACTCTTTTTTATCCGGAAGTAAAAGAACAAATCGCAGAGCTGTTTCAAGGGGATTATTACGCCATTCCTTCATCTGTCCATGAGTTTATTCTCATATCCAATGAAATGGGAATCAACGCAGAGGCTCTTGGGCAGATGCTGAAAGAAGTCAATGAAAAGGAAGTTCCCGCTGAAGATATTCTCGGAGATAAGGTGCTGAAATACAGCAGGGAAGAACGATCCCTTAAGACAATGGAGTCAGAAAAGGAAAAAAATACGGAAAGGGGCAGATGATTGTGGAAGTAAAAATTAATCGAGAGATTCGTGAATACACCGAATCCATGTTTTTCGGGCTGTCTTTAAGACAGTTTCTTTTTTCTGTCTGTGCCTGCGGCGTAGCGGTACTGCTGTATTTTCTGCTGCGTCCCTATTTCAGTTTGGAAACCGTCAGCTGGATTTGCATTCTGGCCGCTTTTCCCTTTGCAGTAATCGGCTTTGTGAAATATAACGGGATGACAGCGGAAAAATTCATCTTCGCCTATGTGAAATCAGAGTTTCTGATTCCAAAGAAGCTGATTTTCCAAAATACGAATCTTTACTGGAGAATGTTTGAGGAAAGAGACAGGGAACAGAAAAAAGAGAAGAGGCGTTTTTTTAGAAAGGGGAGAAAGAAGTCTTATGATAAAAACACTGAGAACAATCGTAAAGCAGGATAGAGAAGGACTGGATTTGCCAAAGGGCGTTCAGGATATCATTCCGGTCAGAACAATTTATGAAGACGGGATTTTCCAGACAGGGAAAAACAAGTTTTCAAAGACGTATCAGTTTGATGACATCAATTACTATGTAGCGTCAAAGGAAGACAAAGAAGCCATGTTTTTGGAATACTCGGAGCTTTTGAACGCCCTTGACAGCAGCGCGACCACAAAGCTTACCATCAATAACAGGAGGCTGAACGTGGACAAAGCGGGAACTCTGCGGGTTGAGCCGGAGTATGATGAGGCGGGCTCCTTTTGCGGCGCTTATGGGGCGGTGCGGAAATTAAAGTCCTGCATGGTGATCGACAAAGAGGGGAAGACGGTTTATGAAACGGATCAATGCAGCGGCGTGGAAAGTACGGGAAAGGAAGGCGTTTTCAGCTTTCGGGAGCGGGGAACGGAAGCGATTCGGCTGATCGATGTCCGCAGCGGCAAAAGCCTTCTGCCTGAGGAAACTTATGATATGGCCCGGTATTCGGAAGGAATGTGGCTGTTGCGCGACCTGGATCTGGCCTGTTTCTTCGCGGGAGAAGATTTGCGCATTTTGAAAACCTTTAAGCCTAAGCCGGCAGATGACGCGCAGGCGTTTTCCGACGATCTGGCTCAGGTTTCCGCGGAAGATGGAAGCTGGGGGTATATAAATACGTCGGGTAATTGGCAGATTGGCCCATTCCCCGAAGGCTGGGGAACGGATTTTCAGGAAGGAAAAGCTTTGATTATGAGGGAAGAGGGAACGCTTCTCATCGACCGCAGGGGCAAGGAGATCAAACGGTTTCCCAAAAGCGGGGACTCGCTTTATTATGGAATGGGCGAAGACCTGGAAGGCGCGGACATGGAGAGCCTCGTTTTTTCGCATGGAAGAATTCCGGTGCTGGCGGGAAAGAAATTCGGCTTTGCGGATGAAAAGGGCGAATGGAAGGTTGCGCCCGCTTTTGACGCGGTTTCCAATTTCAGCGAAGGACGGGCGGCTGTCTGTATTGGAGGAAACTGGGGAATCATCGGAAAGGGGGAAAAATGATGTTTTTTGAAGTTATGCAAAAAGAGTGGCGGATTTTGAACGGGAAAAGCCCGGGTTACGGAGCTTACCTGTGTATCATACTTTCCGTAGGCGTATTTTCCGCAGGGTTGCCTTACATAGCGGATTTTGAAAATTTGTATGCCGTTTATACGATTTTCGGAATCGCGGCCTGTTTGACAGCGGCGGCGATATTTCGCGTTGTCCGGCGCTGCTGCTACCTGCGGGCGCTGTCCGGAGCGTTTCTCCCGAAAGAATATGAGGGTGTATCCAAGGCGAGCCTGGTCTGGGGAAAAGGTGCGGCGCTGAGCCTGTTCGGAATTTGCTTGTTCCTGCCCTGGATGGCGATCCTTTTGTGTCTGGACCAACTCGATCCGACGCTGGAACAATGGATTGGACAAACGCTGGCGGCAGGAACCCCTGTGTGGGAGATCGGACCCGCGGCAGCGCTGACAGCCATGAACGCGGGCGCTTTCTGTTTCAAGCTGGCCATGCTGATGATCGCTCTGGCTGCGGCTTTGGGGGCGGGAAAGGAATCGGGCAGTCGTTTTTGGAGCGCCGCCTGCGTGCTTTTGTCGGCAGCGCTTTTGGCTGTGGGAGCTTTGGAAAGCAAAGGGCAGCTTCTGCTGTGGCAGGAACTTTTCCCGTCAGGCAATCTACTGATCCTGCGGGCGCTGCTGGATTTGGCGCTGAACCTGCTGCTCGGATGGCTGCTTGGGAAATGGGCCGTTCGGCGGGCGAGTTTATACTCATTTTGAAAAAAGAAAAATCCCTTCCTCCGGCAGGGCAAAAGAGGGATAGGAGAGGGCTGCTTTTTTGCGGGCCAGGGTCTGGAAGGGGGATTTTGATTCGCGGGAGAGCGAAAAGAGAAAAGATCGTATAAAAGTTTTTCGTTTGAGAGAGGCGAATTTCAGGAAATCGGGGAAATTCGCGGAAAACGGGAATTTCGGCGATGTCCGGGCCGCAAGTTTTATACGATCTTTTGGAAAAAGGGAGGTCTGCGGACGGAATGCCGGAATGGGGAGATTTGGCGGGAGGATAGGCGGGATTGGCGGGGCGTTCCGGTCGTCCGGCTGAGTGTTGGGGTTTGGTTCGCGCGCGCTGCGCGAGACAATGCCCCGGCTGTGTTAAATGATTTTTAATAACCCCAGTAATTGTTTTTGATTATTAATTCCCAGCTTCAAATAAGCATTGGAAATATGGCGTTTCACAGTCGCGGGACTAATAAACAGATAATTCGCGATCTCATCATTGGTCATGCCTTTTTTAGAATGAGATTTAAAATCTCGAATTCTCTGCTTGATAGTTGATACGCGTCTTTTAAAGAATCAATCCGGCTGGAAACGAACTGTGATAAAGGATAAATAATGCCTACATATTTTCTGTTATTTTGCTGGTAGCGGGAAAGTTCCAGTAAAAAGGTACTGTCATCAATATTAATGGATATTGGATCCAGTTTTGTTTTTTCCGGAGTAGCTGATAACTCTCTTGCCGCCTTTATTATCCTTAAACCAACCGCGCTGTCCTGGATTGAAGAGGTATGATCCGGTATAAAATTTTTGAAAAAAGTATTATATGATGTAAATTTGAAATTAGCGTCTAAAATACAGAGTCCAACCGATTCAAAATTCTCCAGCGTAAGAGAATTCTCATCATCGAGATTTAAAGGACGAGTCAGTAAAAGGTTCTCAAAAATCCTTGAAAGATGTTTCTGATAAAACTTAACAATTTCAAGATCTTTTAATGAAAATTCACGTCTGTCGGAATTCCGATACAACGCGAAAATAGCGAAAACACCGCAATCCTCCGAAAGGGGTATATTGGCGTCAATAGATATTTCCAATTGGGCAGTCTGAATAAACTCCCGATAATATTTGGTTTGCTTTCTTCCTTCGGAAAAAATATCGTTGTTTCGAAACGCGACTTCCTGGGATTTCGATAATATCGGAAGGACGTCGTCAATGTGGATGTAACTTTCGATATACTGCTCTTTTTCGGAATCTGTCCAGTTGGCAGGGAAAAAGGATGACACTTCGTATGTATTGGTATCGGAGTTGTAGTTGAAAAAGGTGAAATCCCGTTTGTCAAAGTATATTTGTTCACCCAGTTCTTTCATAAAAATATCCATAACTTCTCTTAAGGACAGAGTATTATCATATAGACGGTAGATGGTCGAGCCTATATGTTTCATCTCTTCTAATGAAAAAGAAATTGTATATTCGGTCATAGCGCTTCCTCCGGCAAGGCTCCAAGAAATATTAACTTAAATTTAGTATAGTCCATTAAAAAAACAATGTCAATAATGACAAAAAGATACATCTTTTGTAATCAATTATAGCCGCAAATTACAACTTTGTGAGGATACGCAAAAATCAAAAGAATGATAGACTAATGGCAGAAAGGTTAACAAAGTCTGAAATAAGGAGGTTGTAATATGATTAACAAAAACAGAACGAAAGAACAAATTGGAGAGTTCTCATTTGATGGAAACAATGCGTTCCCGCGGATAGAAAAATTAATAGCAGAATACAGAGAGGTAAAACCCTCGCTGGATATTGAACGGGCGCGCATTTATACCAAGTCTTTTAAAGAAAGTGAAGGTGAATTTATTATTCTTCGCAGAGCGAAGGCGTATAAAGAATATTGCGAAACAAGAAAAATCAGAGTTCCGGAAGGTCAGCTGATTCTGGGAGATCCGGGAGTTATGCCCCGGGCAGGCACAATGGCTCCGGAATTTCACAGCGATTGGCTGAAAAAAGAGATCGACACGTTATCAACCAGAAAACAGGACCCCTATGTAACAACGCCTGAAGTGATTAAAGAGCTGAAAGAAGAGATTTTCCCTTATTGGGAAGATAAAACAGTCAGCGCGCACTGGATGAAGCAGGTTCCGCCATATGTAAAGGAATTAGCTGTAAAGACAGGAATCATTGATACTGAAATCAAAACACAGAGCGCGCCCGGGGAAACAGCTCCCGACTGGGAACGGCTTTTCGAAAAGGGAATCGATACGCTGATTGGCGAAGCAAAAGCGCATATGGAAAAACTCGATGATTCCGAACCGGAAGATTTTGAAAAAATGCAGTTCTATCAGGCGTCAATCATGACTCTGGAAGGTTTGAGCACCTACATGAAACGCTTGGCGCAGCTGGCCGCGGAAAAAGCGAAAGACGCTCCTTCGCCCAAAAAAGAAGAACTGGAAACGATTGCGGAAAACTGCAATTGGCTGTCTAAGAATGCTCCCAAAACATTCTGGCAGGGAGTTCAGTACATCTGGTTTATTATCGTAGGATGTCTAATGGAAGGAAATGCCGCTTCCCTGTCTCCGGGCAGATCGGATCAGTACCTTTACAAATTGTATGAACAGGATATTGCCAATGGAACACTGACAATGAAAGACGCTCTGGAATTGATCGAAGCGTTTTACATCAAATGCTCGGAGACTTCCTGGTTCTTAAGTGAGAATTCGGCAATGTACTTTGCCGGATATCAGGCATACCACAGTCTGATTCTGGGAGGAGTCGACAAATCAGGCGTAGACGCTACCAATGAACTGTCTTATTTGTTCCTGACAGCGAAAATGGACGTTCAATTACAGGCTCCTTCTCTGTGTGTCAGATTGCATAAACAATCACCGGAAGAATTTTTACAGCAGGCAGCGAAACTGGTTCGGCTTGGAACAGGATTCCCGGCCTTCTACAATGATGACCCTGCGATCCGAATGATGCTTACATCAGGAGGAACATTAGAAGAAGCGCGGAATTATCAGATGGTAGGCTGCGTAGAACCGTTTATTCCGGGTAAAATGTCCAGATGGTCCGATGGAGGCCACTATAATTTCGCGATGGCCATAGAGTTTGTACTGACGGATGGAAAGAGTCTCATGAACAATAATAAGCAATTGGGATTAAAGACCGGAGACCCTTGCCAAATGGATTTTGAAGAAATCAAAGAGGCGGTAAAGGAACAGCTCGCGTATATGATAAAGTGCATCGCGATTTGCGCGCAGGTCAGCGAGAGACTTTATTATGAGCTTGCCCCATTCCCATTTGTTTCTACCCTGCTGGACGGAACTTATGAGAGCGGAAAAGATATGACCGCGGGCGGTGTAAAATATACGATCGGCCCGGCATTAATAGGAACCGGTATTGCGGATTTGGTAAATTCCCTCTCCGCGATAAAAAAACATGTCTTTGAAGATAAGACGATCACCATGGAACAGTTAATCGAAGCAATTGAACATGATTTCGAGGGCTATGAAGACATGCGCCAGATGCTGGAAAACACGACACCGATGTATGGAAACGACATCGAGGAGATTGACTTGCTGGCAGGCGAGATGACAGACTTTATCGCGGCGGAAGTATCGAGTCATAATTCGTGGAGGGGACCAAAATACGTTTCCGGATTATACCCGGTATCCGCGAATGTTCCTCATGGATTTGTTGTCGGCGCGCTGCCATACGGCAGAAAAGCGGGGTTGCCTTTGGCGGACGGATGTTCTCCGAACGTGGGAACCGACCATAATGGTCCTACGGCGGTATTAAAATCCGTATCCAGAATCAATCATGACGCCCATAAGGCGGGAACTCTTTTGAATATGCGGCTGGATCCGGCAAGCGTAAAGGGAGACGCGGGAATTCAAAGAATTGTGTCAATCCTCAGATCCCTTGTAGATCTGGATGTGTATCATATTCAGTTTAATGTCATCAGTAATGAAACATTGCTGAGCGCCCAAAAAGAGCCGGATAAGTATAAATCGCTCATCGTAAGAGTAGCGGGATACAGCGCTTTCTTTACAGAGTTATGCAAAGACGTACAGGATGATATTATTGGAAGAACCCAGCACATGGCATAGTTTTTCAAATTTAGGAAGCCGGATATGCCAAAACCTGCATATCTGGCTTCCTTAGCAAAAAGTGGGAGAGGAGCGTTTGCATATGGAACATACGGATATGTCTCTTTTTTTTCTCCAGATTTGTGTATTGCTGATAACAGCCTTGATCTTTGGACAAATCGCCAAAAAACTTGGTCAGCCTTCTGTGATTGGGGAATTGCTGGGAGGAATTTTGATCGGCCCGACAGTTTTAGGCGCTCTATCACCTGGCGTGTTTGATACGCTGTTTCCGGCGAAGACCATTATCAGTCCTGAGCTAGATCGGTTTATTGAATTCGGCATGCTCCTGTTTATGTTTGTCGCGGGAATGGAAATGAAATGGGACACTGCCAAGGGGCTGAAAAAACAAGCCCGCTTCTCCAGTTTGTTTGGCATTTTAATCCCTTTATGCCTGGGGGCGGGAATCGGATTTTTGTTTCCTGTAAGCCAGATGTATGAAAAAAGCGGCGGGCAATGGATCTACGCCTTGTTCATGGGAACGATTTTATCCATTTCTTCTCTGCCTGTAATTTTGAAAACATTAATAGATTTGAACCTGCTAAAATCAGATGTGGGCGCGGTCATCATGCGATCCTCGGCAGTCAGTGATTTAATCGGATGGACAATTTTTTCCTGTCTGGCAAGCATGATAAAAAGCGAAGGAAACGCGGCCGCTGTAATAATAGGCTCGATGTCTAAAATGGCGGTGTTTATCGCGCTGCTTTTTATGGCAGTGTATGGGGCGAGCAGAGTGTCCGCGAAAATGAAAAATAAAATGAGCGGGAAAGAAACCAATGTCATTAAGTTAAGCGACATTGGACCGGGCGTTTCTTAAAACAACAAGACAGAGTATATCTCAAAAAGGTATGCTCTGTTGTTTTCGTTCATAAATTGAATTTTGAGCATCACAAATAATTCGCCAGAAAATTACTGCCTGATTCTATTTGTATTCATTTACTTTTTATGCTAATCTGTAATTGAAGCCTATGCCTACTGCTGTTGCGGCTTTTCTTTGGTAGGAGCGGCCGCGTCTTACGGGTAAGACAAATTGCAGTATAAGTGCTTCAATATCTGGCGGCGAGATATCCGCCGCCAGTCTGAAGAAATACATACAAATTTTTAACGCCTGCGTATAATTGATTTGTACCGGGTGTTTTCTTTTTTTCTGCTCCGGCTGAAGACCTGCAGCGATGTACATACTAAAATTGTACATAATTAATTGCGCATAAATTTCCTGCATAATGCATTCAAGTTTCTTAGAGTGTACAGCCTCCAGTCCCAATACATGTTTTTCCCAGCGATAAGATGTTTCAATTCCCCAACGCAGCCGGTAAATTTCCTTCAGCATCTCTACAGGCATATCTTCTGCAGTAAGACTGGTGGCTAATGCGTAATATTTATCTGGAGCAACTCGAAATCTTACAAATCGTATTGTCAGCTCGTAATCAGGGGCATTTAAATCCGTTATGTAATCGAACCTTGTCTTTTGGGAAAGCAGTTTGTAAGTTTTTCGATTAATCAATGCGGGACCGGTAGAGTGTCTGGTAAGAATCACCCGTCTTTCAACATCAAATTCATCTTCATCAGGCAATTCTATGCCGGAAAGCATTCCATTGCTTTCTCTGTCCTTAATTCGAATCACATAGTCAAACAGTCGTTCCTCAGCATGAGCAAACAGATTGTAATTTTCATATCCTCGGTCTGCAACAAGAATAACAGGGTTCTTATCTGAAATCCTTTCTATCATTTCAACAGCAGCACCCGGTTCACCTGCTTTGGTTTCAGGATTAATTTCCGCATCAACATAATATTTGCTGCACAAATCGTACAAGGTATTAAGATGCAGTGCATTGTAATGGTCTTTGGGATGGCATGCGGCTTCATCCCGCGCATTGTAGGGAAATATTGCCTTTGATCCATCTGCCGCTAAAAGCTGATAACCATGGAACAGCTTTGGCTTTGGTGCTGCAGACGCATGGAATGCCCGAAACAAATATTGAAATGCCTCTGGAAGAATTTTTGTTCTCTGTTGAACAAATGCAGGGGTTGTTGGAAAATTTTCATAAGAGAAGAAGCGAAATATCTCCGACGAGATTGTGCTGCTTCCCAAAGAAAGAATAAACTTCAGCATAGTTGGGAAATCAAATACTCGTTTTCTTGAAAAGTCTCTTCCAGGTCTTTTTACAAAAGTCTCGATATGGTTGGACATCTCATCAATCGTTGAAATTAACGCATTCTTAACAAAATCAGGGTGTTCGTTCATTTTGCTTACCTCCTTCATCTAAGAGGCTGCGCCGCATATGAGCCCGATTTTGTCAAGTGTATTTCAGAAAAAAGTGTAAAAAAAAAAACAACAGAGCATACCTTTTTGAGATATACTCTGTCTTGTTGTTTTAAGAAACGCCCGGTCCAATGTCGCTTAACTTAATGACATTGCAGCGGTACGGTCGTACTGCATATCAGTATCAAAAAACGGGGAGGGGACAATGCCTACATCAAAACTGACAAAACGAGCTCTTGCGGCGTCGATCGCAACTCTTCTGGAGAAAAAGCCGCTGGACAGGATAACGATAAAAGATATAACCGATGAATGCGGGGTTACGAGGAATACCTTTTACTATCATTTTCAGGACGTGTACGATCTGCTTTCGTATATTTTCAGAGAGCAGGCCGACATGATGCTGAGAGAGTATGCCGGCGGTGAAGACTGGAAGGATTTTTTCCTGAACATACTTACATACCTCAATGAAAACCGCAAAATGATAGAGAACGTCTACTATTCGATACGTCAGGAGGAGCTTGAGACATACATAAAGAAGGTTGTCGGCATGTATGCGCTGCAGATCATAGAGATACAGACTAAAGATATGGATGTCGACGAGCTTGCAAAGAAAACAGTGGCGGATTTTTATCATAATGCATTCGTTGGCGCTACGCTGCAGTGGATAAAGGAAGGGATGAAGACAGAGCCGGAACTGCTGGCAGACCTTTACAACAGCATGTTCCAGGGAACTGTAAAAGCTGCGATCGCAAGCGCTGAGAGGGTTATGGCGAAGTGACGGACGTGTTGTGGAAGCATAGCGGCAGCATATAAAATATGCATGAATATTATGAAACATTTAACAAAAAACGAGTCGTGTACAAAATTTGTACACGACCTTTTTTTTGATCATATGTAAATCAAAAATGTAATGGTAGACTTGCACTGTACATAGAAAAGATAGAGGTGATATTGATTATGTTGAAACTGGGAGAAGCTGTTACCAGGAAACGAAAGCTCATTCTGGTGATAGCGGTACTGCTTCTTATCCCGTCAGTCATCGGAATGATGGCGACGAGGATAAACTATGACGTCCTTAGTTATCTGCCTGATGATATCGAAACGATAAAAGGGCAGGACATACTTCTGGACGAATTCGGCAAGGGTGGATTTTCCATGGTCATGGTAGACGGCATGGATAAAAAAGACGTAGCTGAGCTGAAGAGCAAGATCGAAAAGGTGGATCACGTTGACAGCGTCATATGGTACGATACGCTGGTCGACTCATCAGTTCCTTATGAGATGATCCCCAAGAACATCTACAATGAATTCAACAGCGGAGACACGACTCTGATGGCAGTGTTCTTCGATGAGTCGACATCGTCGGATGAGAGCATGGGTGCAGTTTCGGAGATCCGCAAGATAGGCGGCAAACAGTGCTTCGTCAGCGGCATGACAGCATTCGTCGAAGACCTGAAGGAACTGGCCGAAAAAGAAGAACCCGTATATGTAGCCATAGCAGTAGTGCTCTGCTGCATAGTGCTGGCGATCTTCATGGACTCGTGGATCATACCGCTTGTATTCATCGCAGGAATAGGTATGTCGATACTCTACAATCTGGGGTCGAATGTGTTCATGGGTCAGATATCCTATATCACGAAAGCGCTCAGCGCAGTGCTGCAGCTGGGAGTCACGATGGACTACTCGATATTCCTGTGGCACAGCTACGAAGAACAGCGGCACGAGCTGGGAAGAGACAAGGAAGAAGCGATGTCTCATGCGGTAGCGAACACGTTCGTTTCTATAACGGGCAGCTCGCTTACTACAGTCGCAGGCTTCCTGGCACTTTGCTTCATGACTTTCACGCTTGGAAAAGACCTGGGTATTGTAATGGCAAAGGGCGTTATTTTCGGAGTGCTCGGCTGTATCACGATACTGCCTTCGCTGATACTGACGTTTGAGCCGCTTATAGAGAAGACAAGGCACAAGGGTATCATCCCTAAGTTCGATAAGCTTTCAGGACTGGTGACTAAGAAACCGGGGATATTCGCAGTGATATTCATCGTTCTGATGATACCGGCATATTTCGGATACACTCACACGAGCGTTTACTACAACCTCGACAAGAGCGTGCCGGATACCCTGCCTTTCCACATTGCTAACGACAAGCTCGGAGAAGAGTTTGACATGAACACGACTCACATGCTGCTTGTAGATGCCGATATGGATAAGAAGGACGTCGACAGCATGATGCAGGATATCGACAAGATAGACGGCGTCAAGTACACGCTGGGGCTCGAAAGCGCGGTAGGTCCAGCTGTACCGGATGAGATAATACCGGGAAATCTCGAAAACATAGTGAAGAGCGAAAACTATCAGCTGCTTATAATCAACTCGAAATACAAAGTTGCGAGCGACAAGGTAAATGATCAGATCGACAGTATAAACAAAGTTGTCAAAAAATATGATAATAATGGAATGCTCATAGGAGAGGCACCATGTACAAAAGATTTGATCAGTATCACAGACAAGGACTTCAAGGTAGTGAGTGCGATCTCTATTGCGGTCATATTCATTATCATAGCTATAGTCCTGAAGTCGATATCTTTGCCGATCATACTGGTAGCTGTCATAGAGCTGGCTATCTTTATAAATATGGGCATTCCTTATTATACAGGGACGGAGCTGCCGTTCATCGCCTCGATATGTATCAGCACGATACAGCTCGGCGCGACGGTGGACTACGCGATACTGATGACCACGCGGTACAAACGCGAGCGCTACGAAGGCAAGAGCAAGCATGAAGCTGTAAAGATAGCGCACTCGACATCGATGCCGTCGATAATGGTCAGCGCACTCGGATTTTTCGCAGCGACATTCGGAGTCGGAATGTATTCGGATATAGATATCATCAGTTCACTCTGCGACCTGATGGCGCGCGGCGCGATCGTAAGTATGCTGGTGGTAATGTTCATACTGCCGTCGATGTTCATGCTGTTTGACAAGATCATATGCAAGACCAGCAAGGGTTTCATCAACAAGGGCGGAGCAGAGCCTGAAATGACAGGATCAGTTGAATAACAGGAGGGACCAGAATGAATACCTTTATAAATAAATCAAAAAAGACTAAAGTATTATCCTGCGTTGCCGCAGCTGCAGTGACATTCGTGATGACTGCAGCGCCGGTATTCGCGGCAGAAAGCAGCGGCAGGAATGTAAAAGACGAAACAGTCTATGTTGTGACCGAGTCCGATGGAAGCACTTCGGACATCATCGTGAGCGATCATCTGAAAAACAAGGCTTCGACAGATACGATCAGCGATACGACTTCTCTTACGGATATAGAAAACACGAAGGGCAAAGAGAAGTTCACTCAGGGTGACAACGACACGATCACATGGGCTGCAAAAGGCAAGGACATTTACTACCAGGGGAAAACGGACAAGGAAGCTCCGGTCTCCATGAGTGTAAAATATTATCTCGACGACAAGGAAGTGGCAGGAAAGGATCTTGAAGGCAAAAGCGGAAAGGTCAGGATCGTTATCAGCTACGAGAACAATGAGACTGTCAATGTGAACGGCAGTGATGTAAAGGTTCCGTTCGTCGTGCTTACAGGTATGATCATAGAAAACGACTGCTTTGAGAATATCACGGTAAGCAGCGGCAAAGTGATCGATGACGGAGAAAAGTCATTCATAGTCGGAATGGCTGCTCCGGGAGTTGCAGAAAGTCTAGGTCTTTCGGAGTCTGAGCTCGGATTCGGAAGCACAGTTGAAATCACAGGTGATGCTGATGAATTCACTCCGGAAGATCTGATGACTGTAGTCACTAATGATTTCTTCCAGGATATCGACACTGACAAGCTTTCCTCGATGGATCCCGACGGACAGATCAAGGAGCTGGACAGTGCGGCAAAGGAACTTATGAGCGGCACGAACACTCTGTATGCAGGCATACACAAGCTCAGCACAAGCTCGGCAGCTCTTTCCACGGGAGTGAGCAAGCTGAACAAAGGAGCATCAGACCTCAGTCTCAATTTCGCAGATGCACTGAGCGGCAGCCTGGGACTCGAACAGGGAACGGCAGAATTTTCGGAAGCGCTGAGCACTAATCTCGAGAAAATGAAAACGGGAGTTGCTCAGCTGTCAGAAGGAAGCAGCAAGCTGACGACAGGTGCAGCAGATCTCAAGACAGCGTTCGATACAGGAGACGGCACGGAAGAAAATCCGGGAGTGCTGGCAGTTTCTGACAGTATAAAGAATGGCGTCGCAGATCTTCAGGATGGGATAGTAAAGGCAAAAGGTGCCAGCCTGCAGTATCTCAATGCTGCAAAGGATGCACTTGAAGGGCTGAAGACAGCAGGCGAGATCACGGACGAGGAGTATGATTCTATAACAGGTGCGATAGATAAGTCGATAGAATACCAGAATATGATAGCGGTCCCGGAGACTCTCATCGCAGGCACTGCAGGTCTCGACAGCGGGTTGAATGCGATATACACAGAGATAACTGTCGGTGACGGCACGGAGGAAAACCCGGGACTCGTCAAGGGTACAGCAGCAGTTCAGGCAGGAGTCGCAGGCTTACAGAAAGGTCTCGACGATGCTACGGCAGAAACTAAATCTCTCACTTCAATTGCGAACGAGATAGCAGCCGGAGCAAAGAAGCTTGCAGCAGGACAGACAAAGCTCGCAGCCGGAGCAGAGGAGCTGGCAGCAGGAATGTCACAGCTAAGCGATAACTCAGGGCTTCTGATAAGCGGTATAAATCAGCTCGATGCAGGATCGAAGACGCTCAATGAGGGAATGCAGAAGTTCTATCAGCAGGGCATCGCAAAGATCGTAAGCCTTTACAACAGCGAACTCAAGGGAACTGTAAACAGCGCTGATGCAGTGATAAAAGCAGGAAAACAGTACAACACGTTCACTCAGGTGCCCGACGGCATGGACGGATCGGTCAAATTCATCTACAGAACAAAAGTCGCAGACTGAGTGAAGTAATATACAGCAAAACAACGTTCCATTAGACATATCCGGAAAGCAGGAGGACAGTTGGCGGCGATGCCATCAGGCAGGGATGACATCGATCCGTCGGGTGCCTCCTGTTTTTCTGTCTAACAAGATTTTTTGTTACCGGGCAGAGATGGTATGACGGGATTTTTCTAACATTGAAAGGAGGCTTGGTGCTATAATATAACAGGAATTTATTAGAAAAGGTGATTTAAATAGTATGGGAAAACTGAAATTCAAGGCAAAAGCACTTTACAGTGTTGCAGGGATAGGAGACTCGGCGCTCTATAATATCATGGGGTCGTTCGCACTGTTTTTTCTGACGACGATAGCAGGGGTGCATCCGGCAGCTGCGGGAACGATAACCGCAGTCGGATCGGTATGGAATACTCTGTGCGGTGTCGTCAACGGGTATGTTTCGGATAATCTACAGTCGAGAGCAGGAAAGCGCAAGCCGTTCCTGCTGGCTGCATCGATACCGCTGATGCTGTTCACATCGCTGTTCTTTTTAAATATAGATACAAGTGAGACCTTCAAGGTGCTGTACTATACGGTGATGATCATTCTGTTCTGGACTGCATTTTCGATGTTCTTCGTGCCGTATCTGGCATGGGGCGCTGAGCTTACAGATGATTATGACGAGCGGACAGTGCTGAGAGGATATGTCTCATTCTTTTACTGCATAGGGTCGCTGATCGGACTTGTGCTGCCAAACATACTGGTTTCGTGGGTCACGGCAGCAGGATATACCGCTGCTGCGGGCTGGCAGATAACGGGAATATTCTGCGGCGTGGTCTCCGGCGGAGCGGTGCTTACAGCCGCGCTGGGAACGAAAGACAGATACGCTCGTGGACGCGGCAGAGCAGGCAATGAGGCAGAGACAGACGGCGAAAGCCTGCATGAGAAGAAACAGCACAGGAACGCATTAAAGGAGATCGCGGAGATGTTTCGCAATTATGCGCAGCTCATGAAGATGAGAACTGTGCGGGATATAATGGGAGCGAGCGTGTTTTTCCTGATAGGCTATGCGATATTCTGCTCGGACAGGATGTATTTCTTTACATATAATATGGAGATGTCGGGAGCGGAGATCACTGTCATCATGATGATCTTCACCTTCATAGCGGTAGCTTTCATACCGCTGATATCAGGCGCGACCAGGTGGATAGACAAGCGGACCACATATATAGCGTCGATGATGATAAGCGCTGTAGGAATGGTGATCTTCGGCTTTCTGGGCATAAGATCATTTGCGGGAGTGGTCGTGCTTTCTCTGATATATTGCGTAGGAAACAGTGCGTACTGGCAGCTTCTGCCTGCGATGATATACGATGTGTGCGAGGCAGACGAACTGATGAACAGGAAGGAAAGAGCAGGCATGGTCATATCGCTGCAGGCTCTTTCAGAGGCGCTGTCTGAAGGTATAGGCCTGCAGCTGATGGGTATAATACTGAGCCTGGCCGGATTCAGCGGAGATGCCGAGGTACAGACCGTGACCGCTATGCACTGGACAGGTCTGTCACTGACGATAATACCCGCTGTTTTCATGGCACTGTCAGTGATATGTGTGATCAGATATCCGATAACAAAGAAAGTATACGGTGATGTGCTCGATGCTCTCGCACGAAGAAAGGTGGGAGAAGAGCCTGATCTGGAGCCTTTCAGGAAGCTGAAATAGCAGTACCGTATTGCTGTCTGCGGCGACCTTGACACAGAGGGCGCAAAAGGCTATAATTCAACCCATGAGGCCTGCCGGGGAGCAGGTGTGAAACGACGATTCAAAACATGATCAGAAGGAAGAAAATGAAAATAATTATCACAGCAGGCGGTACCAGTGAACGTATAGATGATGTCAGAACTATCACTAATTCATCGACGGGAAGACTGGGATATGCCATAGGGAAAGCATTTACAGAAATGTACGGAGACAGGCTGGAGAAGATATATTATCTGCACGGTCTGCGGGCAGCGTTCGTAGAGCATGAGAAAGTCGAGCCGATAGCTGTAGAAGGCGTGATGGATCTTCAGGAAAAGCTCACTCAGCTGCTTGAAAACGAGAAAATAGATGCAGTTATACATGCGATGGCAGTCAGCGATTATCTTGTCAATGAAGTCACGACGCTGGACAGGATAAGAGGCACCGAGGATCCGGCAAACAAAGCCGATCTTTCCGGCAACAAGATCAGTTCGGATATAGACGATCTCGTCATCCACATGAAGAGATCTCCGAAGGTGATAAACATGATAAAGAAGAAAAGTCCGGAAACTGCGCTGGTCGGTTTCAAGCTGCTCAGCGGAGTGCCGCATGAAGAGCTGATAAGCGTCGGAAAGCGCCTGATGCAGAAGAACGACTGCGATTTTGTACTTGCGAACGATCTTCAGGAGATCGGGCCGGATTTTCACAGAGGATATCTTATCCATAAAGACGGCACTTATGATATAATGGAGAATAATGAAGAGATCGCCCGCATGATCGCCATGCGCGTAATGGAGTCGTGCTGAAAGGGAGGGATTTTTGATGAATATAGTTCTGGGAGTGACAGGCAGCATAGCCGCGTACAAGGCGGCAGACATAACGAGCCGATTCAAAAAGCTGGGGCATAACGTGGATGTTATCCTCACTGAAAGCGGCAGCAGGATAATCACGCCGATCACATTGCAGACACTGAGCAAAAACAAGGTGTATATGGACATGTTCGAGGAGATCACGCCGAAGGAAGTGAAGCACATATCGCTGGCGGAAAAGGCAGACGTGCTGCTGATAGCGCCGGCTACCGCGAACATCATAGGCAAGATCGCGAACGGCATAGCTGACGATTTTCTGTCGACAGTAGTGATGGCCGCGGCAAATCACACACCGGTATACATCGCACCTGCGATGAACACGAATATGTATGAAAATCCGATAGTGCAGGGAAATATCGACAAGCTCAAAGGGCTTGGATATCATTTCATAGAGCCGAAGGAATCAATGCTCGCATGCGGAGTCCTCGGCAAAGGGGCACTGGCGGATGTAGATGATATAGTAGAAACGATCGAAGGGAGTATCAGATAGATGATAAAATACCAGAGCACAAGAGGAAGCAGCAACACGAAGACGGCAGCACAGGCTGTAATACAGGGCATAGCAGAGGACAAGGGACTTTACGTGCCGGACAGTGTGCCGGCGCTTCCTAAAAAAATATCAGAGTTTGTCGGCATGCCGTACAAGGAAGTGGCGCGCGACATAATCAAGGCGTTCTTCACGGATTATACCGATGAAGAAATGCAGCACTGCGTGGACGGTGCATACGATACGAAGTTCGAGGAAAAGGAGATCGTTCCCGTAAAGGAGGCGGGCGGTGCGTACTTCCTGGAACTCTATCACGGAAAGACTGCAGCATTCAAGGATATGGCGCTTTCCATACTGCCGTACCTTCTCACGACTGCGATGAAAAAGGAAAACGAAGACAAGAAGATCTGCATACTGACAGCGACGTCAGGAGATACAGGAAAGGCTGCACTCGAGGGATTTGCAGATGTTCCTGGAACTGAGATCATCGTATTCTTCCCTAATCAGGGCGTGAGCGAAGTGCAGGAAAGACAGATGATCACTCAGGAAGGAGCAAACACTCACGTATTTGCGATAGAAGGAAACTTTGACGATGCACAGACAGGCGTCAAGAAAATATTCAACGATGCGGACTTTGCAAAGAAGCTGGCAGAGCACGGCTGCAAGCTTTCATCGGCAAACTCCATCAACATCGGCCGTCTGATACCTCAGGTGGCATACTATGTTTACGGATATGCAAAGCTCGTGGAGCGCGGGGTGATCAGCGACGGCGACAAGATCAACATCGTGGTCCCTACAGGAAACTTCGGAAATATCCTGGCTGCATACTATGCAGGCAAAATGGGCATCCCTGTGAACAGGTTCATCTGCGCATCGAATGAAAACAATGTGCTGACCGACTTTTTCAATACAGGCGTTTACGATATCAACAGAGAATTCTATCTGACGAATTCGCCGTCGATGGATATACTGATCTCCAGCAATCTCGAAAGACTGCTCTATCACCTGGCAGGAAATGACGGCGCTGAGATCAGATCACTGATGGAAGCTCTCGATACGAAGAAAAAGTACGAAGTCAGCGAGACTATCAGAAACGGCATGAAGGACTTCTACGGCGGATGTGCGAATGTCGAGGAGACGAACGAGGCTGTAGGCAGGATGTATAGAGAAAACGGATATCTGATGGATACTCACACGGCTGTAGCATACAAGGTTTATGAGGATTATGTAAAGGAAACGGGCGACAGGACGCCTGCACTCATAGCTTCGACAGCCAGCGCGTACAAGTTCGCGGACAGTGTGGCACATTCCATCGGACTCGGCGACGAAGAAAACGGATTCGAATATGTCAGAGCTCTGGCAGAAAAGACGGGTGTCAGAGTGCCGGCAGGACTCAAGGATCTCGACAAGAAAGAGATCAGACACAGAGGTGTCATCAAGGTTTCAGAGATGCCTGAAGCTGTTGAGAACAGCGTGAAATAGTGAAATGGCATAAAGCAGTGTAAAGTGGCGTGCGACAAGCACACGACAGCGTTGAAATATTAAAACAGAAAACTGCAGAACGGCAGATCTGCAGGATATCAGGAGAAGAAAATCAGCTGCTGCATATCATTCATCGGTCCGCGATGGTGAGTGCAGCGGCTTTTGTTTTTCTGAAATCATCCCATCTTTTGAAGTGATCACGTCGTCGAGCTGCGCGCTGCGCCTGTATTCGAGCGGCGATACGTATTGCGATGCTTTTGCAGGCCTCATGAATGTTAAATCTGTGTAAGATAATCAGCAAAATCATGGTGTTTTACGGGCAACTGAGTATAATAAAAGTATAAAGTATAAGAAGATAAGTAACAGGAAAAGGAGGAATGTGTATGACGAAAGAAACTATGAAAAAGAAAAAGAACATCGCACTTGTGGCGCATGATCATCAGAAGGAGAGTCTTGTGACATGGTGCATACAGAACATGGAAAAGCTCAGGGAGCATACATTGTGCGGTACAGGAACGACAGCGACGCTTATCGCGAATGCTACAGGTCTGGATATAAAGGCGTACAAGAGCGGTCCGCTCGGAGGTGACCAGCAGATCGGTGCGAGAGTGGCAGAGGGTGAGATCGACATGCTGATATTTTTCTGGGATCCGCTTGAGGCGCTGCCGCATGATCCTGACGTGAGAGCACTGCTGAGGATCGCGGTCGTTTATGACATACCGGTCGCAACTAACAGAGCTACGGCAGATTTCATCATGACGTCAGAATATATAGATGCTGAATATGAGCATGATGTCCAGGAATTCACGCCGACAGTCGATGTCGAAAGCGAGACTGAGAGAATACTTGTTTCAGAAAGATAAAATGTCCGGAGTAAAATCGCAGGCAGGTGCGGTCTTATCCGGACGTTTTTATTTTTTGTTCTGTTTTCGTCTTGTCGAGACTGTTCTGATGATGCGGATGTCTTTACTGTTCGTCTGAACGGCGACGGCGCAGACGTGACTCCGCTCTCTCTGTTTTTTTGAGTTCTCGTTTTCTGATGCGCTCTTCCTTGCGGAAACGGCGACGCTTGATCGCGAACGGCCTGGCGACGGGCAGCAGCGCTTTGTGGTGCCTGAGCCTCCTGTAAGGGTAGATGATCTTTCCTATGCCTCTGTTGTATATCCTGAAACCCAGGATGCCGATCCAGTGTTCCTTTCTCTTGCCTTTTTTCGTTTCGCCGCGCTCTGTGCCGTAAGCCTTGATCGGTGTGCCGTTTTTCACAGCGGTGATCAGATCGTTGTTGCAGCGTATATCCGCGTCGATCTCAGTGCACGCCATCCCGATATATTCTGTGACATGGGCGTCCGAACCTGCGAACGTCGGCAGTCCGTATTCTTCGGCGAGGATCTCGGCTCTGCGGTTGGAGGTCCTGGATTCACATGTGTTGAAAGTTTCGATGAAGTCGAACTTCTTTATCAGCCGCATATCCATGTTCTTGAATCCCATCGCGCTCGAGCTTGCAACGCCAAACGGGTGTGCAGGACCAAGGATGCCGCCGAAAATATGAACGATCTTGATCAGCTTGCTGCAGCGCATGCCGCGTATCTTGAAAATCGGCAGGTATACGTCATCGGGCATGATGACGAGTATGTGACCTGCATCCTTTGTATCGTATTCGATCCCCCGGATAACGCAGAAGTCCCGGTAGCGGGGATCTTTCCTAATGGAATCCCAGGCTTTGCAGCCTTTATAGCTGTTGTGATCGGAGATCATGAAACCGTCGTATCCAAGCGCCATGAATTTGTAAACGAATTCACTTACGGGAACTCTCGAATCAAGAGAACCTTCTTTTGTGTGACAATGTAAATCAAATTTCATTATAGATCGCCTCGGTTCTTTTTATGAGTCAGACTGATCTGCGATCCTGAGAGAATATCGGAGGATCGCATGCAGCCTTCTGATAATATATTATTCCTAAAGATATAAAATTTCAATGACGTTAGAGTGAAAAAATCTTAAAGTTTTTTATAGCATAGAATTCCGGCGATTACCAAAATCAGAGCATGCCATCATAGTATTTGGCAAAATCATGGCAATATTGCATTATTCAAAGAGCTTGTTTACCAAGATGCTGGGTTCACCTGTGATTTTTTGGTAACTTTTTCATGAAAATCTCGGCATTTTCGCGTGAAAAATACCAAGAACAAGCATCGATTTTTTTATTCTTGGTATTCGCCATCGAAAAAACAGCCGGATAGCTGCCGTTTTTACCAATAAAAGCTAGTCGGCAAACGGATTTTGGTTTTCACATGAGTCAATGAGTACTGGCGCCTGAACTCTTGTCGTTCGAAGCTGCATGCAAAAGGCGGCAGAAGCAGGAGCGTACCGTTATACAGCCGCAAAAATCAATTTGAGGTTGACAGGCACGGGGGAATGAATCTATAATGATAGCTGTAAATAACATTTAAAAATCTGTTTCAGGGCGAGGCGAAATTCCTCACCGGCGGTGTTTGATCACAGCGATGTTTCCGAATCTATGGATTTTCGGGAGCGTGAGATCATGAGTCCGCGAACCTAGCGATAGGCCGAACAGGTGTGAATCCTGTACCGACGGTTAAAGTCCGGATGGAAGAAACGAAGATACTTTTTGTTTATATTTTAATGAGTATTTTTAGTCCTGGAATGAATGATATTCCGGGATTTTTGTTTGCAGATGAAATTACAGTCTGAGAAGAAAACCTGGCAGATCAAGTCAAATCAACACTAATTTTAAAGGAGGATTTCTGATGACTCAGAAAAATATCGAAAACAACACTTTGGGCGAGCACAAACTGACAAGCAGAGAAAAGACAGTGAGACTGGCAAAGATGGGTATGCTGGTCGCTATATCGATAGTGCTCGTATATTTCATACACTTTCCTATCTTCCCGGCTGTGCCGTTTCTGGAATATGATCCTGCAGACATTTCCATACTGATCGGAACGTTTGCGTTCGGACCGCTGGCGGGAATACTCCTGACAGTCGTGACCTCTGTGATACAGGGCGTGACAGTGAGTGCGGCGAGCGGACTTTACGGCATAATCATGCATGTGATATCCACAAGCGTGCTGGTCCTCGTTGCAGGACTCATATACAAGTACAACAAGACCAGAAAAGGTGCAGTTATCGCACTGCTGTGCGGAGTTGCGGCTATGACGCTCGTGATGATAGGTGCGAACATGATAATCACACCGCTTTTCATGGGAGTTCCAAGAAACATCGTATGGGATCTGATGCCGTTCATCGCAGGCTTCAATGCGATAAAAGCAGGGATCAACTCGGTAGTCACATTCCTGCTCTACAAGAGGATCTCAGGCTTCCTGCACAGGACAGCATAGCGCACAGCGGCATGAAAACGAGATGTGATATGTGCGTCTGCATGCGGCAGCTCCACCGTGCGCAGAGCTTTACATACTGATAACGTGAAAACGTGCATGGCACAGCGAACGATCTGTGCGCATGCGCGTTTTTGTTTGCGGAAAATTCGCGTGAACCTTTATATTATGCGGCTTGTGTGGTATACTACATAAGTTATGGAAGAGAAAAAAATCGTAATAAAAAACGAAGAAGAAACGAAAAAATTCGGTGAGAAGCTTTGCGAAAAGCTGACAGCCGGAAGCATAGTGGCGCTGACCGGAGATCTCGGGACAGGCAAGACGACGCTGACAAAAGCGATCGCCGCCGGACTCGGTGTGACTGATGTGATCACGAGTCCTACGTTCAACATCGTCAAGCAGTATGACAGCGGGAGACTGCCTCTGTACCATTTTGACGTGTACAGGATCGGAGATGTGGACGAAATGTACGAGATCGGGTACGAGGAGTACTTTTTCGGAGACGGCGTGTGCGTGATAGAATGGGCCGATCTGATAGAGGAGATCATACCTGACGATGCCGTACGGATAGAGATCGAGTACGGAGAAAAAGAAGGAGAGCGTATATACAGATGTATGTTTTAGGAATAGAAACGACAGGCGCATTCGCATCAGCGGCGCTCATAGATGATGATGCAGTGCTCGGATATGTAAAGGGCACGGACCGGTTTTCGCATCTGCAGAACCTGATGCCTCAGATCGGGAGCATAGTCCGTGAGAGCGGAGTGGCGCTGAAGGATATAGATGTGATAGCGGTTTCATGCGGACCGGGATCGTTCACGGGGATAAGGATAGGCGTATCTTCCGCGAGAGCGCTGTCACAGGTGCTGGGAACTCCGTGCGTCACAGTCTCGAGCCTTGAGGCGCTGGCGATGAACGCGGTATCTGAAGCCGGAGAGGCCGGAGAAAACGTGCTCGTGTGTCCTATGCTCGATGCGAGAAGGAGCCAGGTGTATGCCGGAGGGTACTTCCTCGAGGACGGCTGGCCCGTTGAAAAGATAAAAGCCGGGCCGTACATGCTCGACGAGTTTCTGCAGAAAGCGCAGTCGTACGACAGCATATTGCTGATGGGCGATGCGACGGATACATACGCAGAAAAGATAGCGGAGCTTCGACCGGAAGGAACAGAGACAGCCTCTGCGGACATAAAATATCAGGATGCGGTCACAGTTGCAAGACTGGGGGCGAAGATCTACGCCGAAAAAGGCGGACTAGCGTACAATCAGGTGGAACCGGACTATATGCGTATCGCTGAAGCGGAAAGAAAGCTTAGAGAAAAGCAGAGGAAAGGCTGATATTTTATGGCGGAAGTTATCATAAGACAGGCGGTGCCGGGGGATGCGGGCAGCATCTACGAGATCGAAAATCTGTGTTTTCCCGACCCGTGGAGCATGGATGCACTGACCTATGAGCTCGAAAGCAATCCCAGAGCCTTTTATATCGTGGCAGAGCTTGACGGCGAAGTCGTGGGATATGCAGGGCTCTGGATCATCGGCGACGAGGGTCATATAACGAATGTCGCGGTGAAACCGGGCTTCAGGAACAGGAAGATAGGCGAAGGCATAATCGGTGTGATGATAGATTTCACTTCGGGAGAAGGGATCGCGCATCATACGCTTGAAGTCAGAAAATCAAATGTTCCCGCGATAAATCTTTACGAAAAATTCGGTTTCCGCACAGAGGGCGTGCGAAAAAAATATTATCAGAACAATGGTGAGGATGCGCTCATCATGTGGAGACACGAGGAATAAAAATCATCGTTTCTGCGGATAATGAGTATAAGATGATTATTCGGGGAGGCGTGCCATGGACGAGTTTTCAGGCGAAAATATGAATGAGGTTTTTTATCCGTGCAGAAAGTTCTCGAGGCGACACGATTTCGATGTGTTCAGTATGAGCAGCTACATGTCATGTGAAAACTGCAGGCATCTGAACGGAGAGAACCAGTGCGAGAAAAAACTGGAAGAAGGACGAAACAATTTATGAAGAACGGAAAATTACTAACTCTTGCAATAGAATCTAGCTGTGACGAAACAGCGGCAGCTGTGATGCTGGAGGGACGTGAAGTCCTTTCAAATATCATTTCGTCGCAGATAGAGATACATAAGCAGTATGGCGGTGTCGTACCGGAGATCGCATCCAGGCACCATCTCGAAAATGTGAATACGGTTGTCGATCAGGCGCTGGAGGAAGCAGGCGTGACTATCGACGATGTGGATATGATAGGCGTGACATACGGCCCCGGTCTCGTGGGAGCGCTTCTGATAGGCCTGGCGACGGCAAAGGCATATGCGCTGGCGGCAGACAAGCCGCTGATAGGCGTTCATCACATACAGGGCCATATAAGTGCGAACTATATAGAGCACAAGGATCTTGAGCCTCCGTTCATGTCACTGATAATATCAGGCGGACATACGAATATCGTGGAGGTGACAGGATACAACCGGTGCAGGGTCCTCGGCGGAACGAGAGACGATGCTGCAGGCGAAGCGTACGACAAGGTGGCCAGGGTGCTGGGTCTGGGATATCCCGGAGGCCCTCTGATAGACAGACTGGCGAAACAGGGCGATCCGCACGCGGTGGAATTCAAGCGTGTGTTCCTGGAAAAGGGCAGCCTTGATTTCAGTTTCAGCGGCATCAAGACAGGCGTTCTGAACTACATAAATTCCGAGAAGCAGGCCGGCCGTGAGATAAATCAGGCAGATGTGGCCGCGAGCTTTCAGGCGGCTGTCCTCGACGTTATCGTGGCGAAGACGGTAAAAGCTGCAAAAGACATGGACAAGGACAAGATCGTCCTCGCAGGGGGAGTGGCCTCTAACAGCAGGCTCAGAGAGATGATGAGCGAGGAATGTGAAAAGAACGGCATAAAGCTTTATTATCCGTCACCGGTACTGTGTACGGACAATGCCGCGATGATAGGCTGCGCGGCGTATTACAAGTATATAGCCGGTGAACGCGACGAACTGACTCTGGATGCGATACCGAATCTGGAGCTGTAGACAGGCTTTTAATAAAAATATCATCAGAGCCGCCCGCCGGACGACCAATGGCGGGTCAGGCTCTGTTTTAAGGAAAGGAAAAGGTGCAGCGGTAAAAGTGCTGCAGGTTCATATATGATAGTAGTATCAGCAAAAGATCTTACAAAAGCATACGGAACGGATGTGATCCTGGACCGGGTCTCTTTCCATATAAACAAGGGAGAGCGCGTAGGCATAATCGGCGTGAACGGAGCGGGAAAGACCACACTTCTGAAGATACTCACAGGCGAGCTGCCGTGCGAGGAAGGAGACTTTTTCATTTCGTCGGATATCAACATAGGATATCTGAAGCAGGACGGGGCATTCGATTCCGAAAAGACAGTTATAGAAGAAGTTGAGAGCATATTTTCAGCCTTTCCGCAGATGGAAAAGGATATGGAAAAACTGCTGGCCCGCATAGAAGAGCTCGCGTCGGCAGGTCCTGAGGGAGAAGAGGAAAGCCACAGACTGCTCGAGCGCTACGACATGATGCAGGAAAAATTCAGAGATTCCGGCGGGTATACATATAAAAGCGAGATCACGGGCATACTTTCAAGTATGGCGTTCGGTGAGGACAGCTACGACAAGAAGATATCGTCGCTGAGCGGCGGAGAGAAGACGAGACTGTCGCTGGCGTGTCTGCTTCTGAGAAAGCCGGACATACTGTTCCTCGACGAGCCGACCAACCACCTGGATATAGGCACGCTGAAATGGCTCGAGCAGTACCTCAAGAGCTACAAGGGCACGATCGTGCTCGTCTCCCATGACAGATATTTTCTGGATGAGACAGTCACGAGGATATTCGAGGTCGAAAATCACAAGCTCAATATATATGAAGGAAACTATACGTTTTATGCCACTGAGCGCAAGAACAGGCGCGAGGCTGAGCTTAGAAAATATGAGAAGCAGCAGAAGGAGATCAGCCGTCAGGAGGATATGATCCGCAGGTTCAAGCAGCGCGGCACAGAGAAGCTTGCGAAACGTGCAGCTTCCAGAGAAAAGCGGCTCGCAGCTATGGATGTGATAGACAGACCTGAAGGAACGACAGGGAAGATGAAGCTGTCGTTCAAGGCGGACTTCCAGAGCGGAAGAGATGTGCTGTATGCCGAGGGACTTTCGAAGAGCTTCGGATACGGTTCGAGGAGAACTGAGTTGTTCCACGGAGTCGACCTCGATATAAAGCGCGGTGAGCGTGTGTGCATAGTCGGTGCGAACGGCATCGGCAAGACGACACTGCTCAAGATCCTGATGGGTGAGCTTTCCGCGAATACGGGACGCATAAAGATCGGCCATAACGTGCAGTTCGGCTACTACGACCAGGGACAGCAGCTGCTGAACGCGGCAAACACCGTGATGGGTGAAGTCAGAGACTCGTACGGCCTTTACACGGATACGGAGATAAGAAATATACTGGGAAGATTCCTGTTCAGGGGCGACGAAGTGTTCCTGACGGTTGGATCGCTGAGCGGCGGAGAAAAGGCGAGACTTTCGCTTCTCAAACTCATGCTTTCGGGGGCGAATGTGCTGATGCTTGACGAGCCGACCAACCATCTCGACATCGAGTCCAAAGAAGTGTTTGAAGAAGCACTCCTGGACTTTCCGGGAACATGTATCATAGTATCCCACGACAGATATTTCCTTAACAGGATACCGACGAGGATAATCGAGCTGACGTCCGAGGGCATAGACAACTACCTGGGAACATATGATTACTACGTCGAAAAGAAACAGCAGCAGATCAGATCCGGCAAGAAGTACCTGGAGGAGCTGTCTGCGGGAAAACGCGCAGACGCACCGGGAAACGGGGATGCTGCAGAGGGTGCTGTATCTGATGCAAAGGCGGCAGGCGGCGGTGAGCCGGAGCTGTCTTCTGCAGAACGCAGGCGCATCCAGAAGGAAAAAGAGGCCGAGGAGCGCAGGCTGAAGCGGCACAGAGAGAAGCTCGAAAAAGAGATACAGGAGCTTGAGGATTCCATAAAAGAGCTTGAAGAAGAGCTGTGCAGGGAAGATGTGGCAAAGGATCACGTAAAGCTTGCGGAGATCAGCAAGGCGCTGACAGAGAAGAAAGACGATCTCGATGAAAAATATGAGAGCTGGCTCCAGCTGCAGGAGTGACGCGCGCCGGGCATCTGATTTTTTTATCAAAACTATTGCAATAAAAGAGTGCATACTCTATAATGATTGGGAGTTGCCGCATATATTTTCAGCGGCATAATATAGTAACGAAAAATGATATTTTGATTATGGAGGTATATATCATGACATTAGACAAGATCAAGGGAATAATAGCAGAGCAGTTAGGTGTTGATGAAGAAGACGTGAAGATGGAAACACATCTCATGAAGGATCTCGAAGCTGATTCACTGGATGCAGTAGAGATCATCATGGCTATCGAAGACGAATTCGACATCGAAGTTCCTGACGAAGACGCTGAGAAATTCCAGACAGTAAGCGACATCGTAAACTACGTGGAATCAAGAGCATAAAAAACAAAAGGTTTTGAGATGAAAAGGCAAGCTAAGATTTCCAATGCTGTGATCAAGAGGCTGCCGCGTTACAGGAGATATCTGCGCGAACTTCAGAAGAAGGGCATAGACAAGATATCATCCAGCGAGTTCAGTAATCTGACCGGGTACACTGCGTCGCAGATAAGGCAGGATCTCAACAATTTCGGAGGATTCGGCCAGCAGGGATACGGTTACAGTGTGGACGGCCTTTACGATGAGATAAGCGCGATACTGGGCCTGGATAAGCAGTACAAGATGGTGATCGTCGGTGCGGGCAATCTGGGGCAGGCGCTGGCAAACCACACGTACTACTACAAGACCGGATTCATCGTCTGCGGTATCTTCGAGATAAATCCGCGGCTTATTGGAATGAAGATCAACGATATAGAGGTCATGGACTATGACAATATCGTTGAATTTGTTGAGGAAAACGATATAGATATAGGTATCATATGTACTACCAAGGACGCCGCCCAGGAAGTTGCAGACAAGCTGTGCTTCGCAGGGGTGAGGGGTCTCTGGAATTTTGCACCGATAGACATAGAAACACCTAATCATGTGGCGCTCGAGAATATGCATATAAGCGACAGCCTGCATTCTCTCGCATACCATATGAACAGAAATCAGAGTCAGGAATAGGCTCAGGGTGTATTACATAAGAATATTGGTAAATTAAATAACCGTTTCATTATGAAACGGTTATTAATTATCACATTGATATATGTTTTTTTGAACTACTCTTCAACTGGAGCATCCACAGGACATGCGCCTGCGCAAGCACCGCAATCAATGCAAGTGTCAGCATCTATAACATACATAGAATCGCCGGCTGAGATAGCATTTGTAGGACATTCGTCCATGCAAGCTCCGCAACTGATGCATGAGTCTTTGATTACATAAGCCATTGTAAGTACCTCCTTTAAAATTATCACTAAATGACAAACTGATTATAACAAACCTTAACGAGGAATTCAAGATTAAAGTTTACGTACTTACAGGGAAAAGCGGTCAGGAAAGAGCTTTAAGACCGCGGGATCCTGCAGATGGATCGATATGGATATCATATATATGAAAGAGAAAGGGACAGTGTAATGGCAAGAGAAGATAACGGAGTACTGATCGCCGAGGGGGTAAGAGATTTTGATCTCGACAATATCTTTGACTGCGGGCAGTGTTTCAGGTGGGAAAAGACAGCTGACGGGATGTATGCGGGGACCGCTCACGGCAGAGTGGCGGTCATGGAGTATGACAGTGACACCGGAGTGCTGAAGATACACGGCGCGGATGAAGACGATTACAGGAACATATGGCATCATTATCTGGATCTTGACAGAGATTACTCGGAGATAAAGAAACAGCTCTCATGCAAAGACGAGGTGATCGCAAAGGCCATCGAATACGGGCCGGGCATACGCATACTCAATCAGGACAAATGGGAGACCCTGATCTCATTTATAATATCTCAGAACAACAACATACCTCGTATAAAGAAATGCATAAACTCGCTGGCTGAGACGCTGGGCAGCAGAGCAGGGGCGCTCGCCGGAAAGGAATTCTATGATCTGCCGTCCCCGGAAGTGCTGGCGGGAGCTTCACTGGATGATCTCGCTCCATGCCGGCTCGGATACAGAGCGAAGTATCTGATCGATACGGCGAAAATGGTAGCGGAGGAAGGTATAGAGAGCCTGGAGAGGCTGGGAACGGATGAGGTGAGCTCGGACGAGGCTTTCGATCAGCTCAGGAGGTACACCGGTGTAGGACCGAAGGTGGCAAACTGCATCGCTCTGTTTTCGCTGGGAAAGATGGACCGGTTCCCGATAGACGTCTGGGTCAGGAAGGTCATGAACAGGCTGTACGGCATGGATGAGGGCGATATGAAGGCTATGGCGGACTTTGCGGCGGAACATTTCGGAGAGTACGGAGGAATAGCCCAGCAGTATCTTTTCTATTACATAACTCACAACAAAAATCTGTGATCCGCTGAGCGAAGAAAATCAAAAAAGGTGGTTGACAAATAGCGGAAATGGCTGTAAATTATAGTTAGCACTCGGAAATAATGAGTGCTAACAATCGCCGGGGCGTCGGCAGCATTGCAGAATTGCTGCATGACAGATGCAGCGACGGCCGCGGAGTGAGCTTTGCATAAAGCTCAGACAGAGGTGCATATAAAAAGGAAAGATCCTTTTTCAAATTATATAAGAAAAATGTAAAGGAGATGACATAATGAGTATTGGAATCAAACCTTTGGGTTCAAGAGTAGTTATCAAGAAAATAGAAGCGGAAGAAAAAACGGCGAGCGGTATCCTTCTTACGAGCTCGGCTAAGGAAAAACCGCAGGTTGCTGAGGTAGTTGCAGTCGGACCTGGAACAGAAGACGAGAAAATGGAGCTCAAGACAGGGGACAAGGTGATATTTGCTCAGTATGCCGGTACAGATGTCAAGTACGGCGGCGAAGAGTACTCGATCATGAACCAGAGAGACATTCTGGCGATAGTTGAATAATAAAGGGAGGTATTTTGATATGGCAAAGGAATTACATTACGGAGAAGATGCCAGAAGAAAACTTCAGGCAGGTGTAGATAAATTAGCAGATACAGTTAAGATCACGCTGGGACCTAAGGGCAGAAACGTGCTGATCGACAAGAAGTTCGGCTCACCGCTCATCACAAACGACGGTGTTACGATCGCAAGAGAGATCGAGCTCGAGGACTCAGTGGAAAACATGGGTGCGCAGGTAGTCAAGGAAGTCGCTTCAAAGACTAACGATGTGGCAGGAGACGGTACGACTACTGCTACTCTGCTGGCTCAGATCATAATCAAGGAAGGCTTCAAAAACGTTGCTGCAGGAGCTAACCCTATGGTACTCAAGAGAGGTATCCAGGGCGCTGTAGACGTTGCTGTAGATGAGATCAAGAGACTGGCTCAGACAGTGGACAACAAGGACAGCATCGCTCAGGTAGCAGCAGTATCAGCTGCAGACGAGAACATCGGACAGCTGATCGCGGAAGCTATGGAAAAAGTGGGAAAAGACGGAGTCATCACTGTCGAGGAATCAAAGACTATGGGAACTACTCTCGATGTAGTTGAAGGTATGCAGTTCGACAGAGGATACTTCTCACCATATATGGTAACAGATACAGAGAAGATGGAAGCGGTTCTCGAAAACCCTTACATCCTGATCACTGACAAGAAGATATCGAACATCCAGGAGATCCTGCCTGTACTCGAACAGGTAGTTCAGCAGGGAAGAAAGCTCCTCATCATCTGTGATGATCTGGAAGGCGAAGCTCTGGCAACTATCATCGTCAACAAGCTCAAGGGAACATTCGACTGCGTTGCAGTAAAAGCACCTGGATTCGGTGACAGAAGAAAGGCTATGCTCGAAGATATCGCTATCCTGACAGGCGGTACAGTTATTTCATCAGATCTCGGATATGAGCTCAAGGAAACTACTGCAGATATGCTGGGAAGCGCAGGCACTGTAAAGGTAGACAAGGAAAACACTGTTATCGTGAACGGTGCGGGAGATGCTGAGGAGATCAAGGCAAGAGTTGCTCAGATCAAGACTCAGATCGAGAACACTACTTCGGATTTCGACAGAGAAAAGACTCAGGAAAGACTTGCCAAGCTGGCTGGCGGCGTAGCTGTCATCAAGGTCGGCGCAGCAACAGAAACTGAGCTGAAGGAAAGAAAGCTGAGGATAGAAGACGCTCTGAACGCTACAAAGGCAGCAGTTCAGGAAGGTATCGTTTCAGGCGGCGGAGTGGCACTGGTAAATGCTATCCCTGCAGTTGCGAAGTATGTTGAAGGTCTTGACGGCGATGCTAAGACAGGCGGTACTATCATCGTGAGAGCTCTGGAAGAGCCGGTAAGGCAGATCGCAGAAAACGCAGGCTTCGAAGGCAGCGTAGTAGTTGCTCAGGTAAAGGGCAGCAAGGAAGGAACAGGCTTCAACGCAGCTACAGAAGAGTATGTCGACATGATCGGCGCAGGTATCGTAGACCCTGCAAAGGTTACGAGATCAGCACTCCAGAATGCTGCATCAGCTTCAGCAATGCTGCTGACAACTGAAGCGGGAATCACAGACGCACCGTCAGATGAACCTGCAATGCCAATGGGCGGCGGCATGGGAGGCGGAATGCCTGGAATGATGTAGTGCGGCAGTAACTGCATCACATCAGAAACCGTTCCGGTAAATAAACCTTAAAAGTGTGAGAAAAAGCTGTGCGGATGGATGAACCATTTGCACAGCTTTTATTGTATAAGGAAAACCCTGCGTTTAACGCAGGGATCATTTTTATGCGGTAAAAAGAAAAGACTGTTGGGCAGATGTTCTGAAAACATCGCCGGACAGTCTTTTACAGCATTTTGGTTTGACCGCGTACGGTCGTGTCTGATCGCCGTCCCGCGTGAAGGGCAGCAGAGACTTATCTGAACCTGAAGCACTTGCCGCATACTTCAGGCGACGGTATGTATTTGTCTATAGTCCTGCAGTGTTCCTGGCACTTTGCTCTGTCGATGCCGTTTGCGGAGATCGCATGTCCGGGACAGGCGTCGATCATTTCCTGTGAGCATGAAACTCCCGGAGCGCCCTCGTAGCGGCACTTTGCATGAAGCATATCGTAGACTTCATCGAGCTGCTGCTGCGTCATAGGTTCTGAAGGGTCCGCGTAATTTCCGTCGGTAGATACAGCACCGAGACGTCCGCCGTATTTTCCGTTTATGAGGAACGAACCGCCTGTGCCGAACTCACCCATTCCTGCGGCGTACGCTGCCATTTTGAAAGAGAACTCCTCGTGATGCAGATCATCCACCCAGTCTGTAGGAGTCGTGAGCGCCGAAGAAAGTCTGCCGATCATGTCGAGCGTACCTCTGATGACCCTGTTGAGTTCCATCGAGAGCCACAGCGATTCGACGAATGCTCTTTCCCACTGTGCTGACGGAGCATCGCCGCCCTCATTGCCTGCAGCGACTTCGTCTGCAAACGGAACATAGTGAAGGATCACTGTATTCCCGGGCTGGAAGATCGCCTTCGGGTGCTTGCAGAGCTCTCTCTCCCAGAACATGTCGAAGAGCGGATCTTTCGCATATACATATGCGAGAACCGGTTCTCCGAATTTTGTTGTGATGTCGTCTCTTTCCTGAAAATCGGCAACAGCCTTTTTTACATTATGTTCTATTTTTTCTTTGATATCAAATCCGGCCATAATTAACACACCTTTCTTGTTTTTATGGAAATATCCTGCGGGATATTTCGGGGTCTCAGTAGTTATCATATCTATATTATACCATATTGCAGGCTGAGCAATGTTGCGGCTGCAACGCTCGGTGGTCGGTGAGCGCCACATATCACATATAGAGTTTCATAGTGACGGCGCATATGGCTTTTGCACATGTACCTGTGCAGTATCCGTATGCGGCCGTCAGGCTAGTCGACTCTGTTGAGTCTGCCGCCGTGCAGCCAGTCCTGCAGATTGTCTGCCAGCACATCGATGATGATCTGGCGCATTTCCTGCGGCGACCATGCCATGTGCGGCGTGATGATGCAGTTGTCGAGTGTCGTCAGCGGGCTGTCGTGAGCCGGCGGTTCAGTTGCCAGCACGTCGAGTGCAGCGGCTCCGAGAAATCCGGACTTGAGTGCGTCGTAAAGCGAACGTTCGTCGACGAGTCCTCCGCGCGCCGTATTGATCAGGACAGCTCCCGGCTTCATGTTCACGATGAACTCAGTGTTCACCATGCCTTTGTTTTCTTCTGTGAGCGGGCAGTGGAGCGAGACGAAGTCAGATTTCATCGCACCCTCAGGATCTTCTCTGTAGATGTTGATCTTCATGCCGAGAGCCGAGGCGATGGCAGCCACTCTTTTTCCTATCGCACCGTAACCGATGATGCCGAGCGATTTTCCGGCGAGGAGCGTGACCGGCTTTTTCCAGTAGCAGAAATATTTGCAGTCGGCCCATTCGCCCTGGTGTACGGACTGGTTGTGCAGCCCCACGTTGTTAGCAAGCTCCATGATGAGCGCGATCGTGTGCTGAGCAACGGCATCCGTCGAGTATTTAGGCACGTTGGTCACCGCTATGCCGAAGTCTGCGGCTGCGGCGACGTCGACGTTGTTATATCCTGTCGCGGTGACGCCTATGTATTTGAGGTTCGGACACTGCTCCATGAATTCTCGCGTGATGAAGCACTTGCTGGTCATCAGGACCTCGGCGCTGCCTGCTCGCTCCAGTGCCATGTCCATCGGTGTCGAATCGTAGACAGTGAGCCTGTCACATAAATTTTCAAGCGGTTCCCAGCTCAAATCTCCGGGATTGATGGTATATCCATCGAGAATCACAATATCCATATACTGACCTCCAGAATCGTCAACGTTATTACTATACATAAAGAAATGATTTGTCCGTGAAGAAAACATGAACAAATCGACACTGCTATTTTACACTATAAGCGTTGGAAAGTCCAGGTCATGTGTGTTATAATCGTGTGTATGCTGTAGTGCTGTGATTCCCCATGTATTCGCATAGGCGGGTTTTCGCAGCGATGCGGATGAAAGGGGAAATGAATGGATCTTGCAGATATACTGCTGATCGGTGCAGGTCTTTCGATGGACGCCGCGGCAGTTTCCATGACTAACGGAATGGTTTATAAAAATCTGACCGGAGTCAGGTATGCGGCGATGCCCGCTTTTTTCGGAGCGTTCCAGATGCTGATGCCGATACTGGGATATTATGCCGGAGGACTGTTCGCGGACATAATGGCGAAATACTCGGGAATAGTAGTATTCGTTATTCTGGGCATCATAGGTGGTAAAATGATAAAAGAGGGTTTCGATGACATGAAGAAGCATGAAACCGCGCCATCGAGGGTGATGGATCTGAAAACGCTGCTTTTCCAGGCGGTGGCGACAAGCATAGATGCGTTTGCTGTCGGCATAGGTTTCAGCGCGCTGGGGATCGGCATCATCGAGCCGTCGGCCATAATAGGTGCGACCACTGCGGTGATCGTCGTGATCGCGATCCTGATCGGCCGCAAATTCGGCGATATGCTGGGAAGCAGAGCAGAGGTGCTCGGCGGAGCGATACTTGTGATCATCGGTATCAAGGCTATTCTCTGATATTTATTGTAAAAGAAAAGGTGATAATGTGGATAAGATTATAGTTGCGGCTACGCAGAACAAGCACAAGATCGTAGAAATAGAAGCGATAACGAAGGAATTCGGGATGTCTGTGATCTCGAGAAAAGATGCAGGTGTCCCTGATGTGGAGATAGTTGAAGACGGCAGCAGTTTTGAAGAAAATTCGTATAAGAAGGCTTATGAGATAATGAAGCTCTGCGGACAGGTGACTATTGCTGATGACTCCGGTCTGGAAGTCGACTGCCTTGACGGTGCGCCAGGGATATATTCGGCGCGTTTTGCGGGAGTCGACGGCGACGACGAGGCAAACAACAGGAAGCTGATAAGTCTGATAAAGGACGTGCCTTATGAAAAGCGCACAGCCAGGTTCGTCTCGGTGATAACGATGGTGTATCCGGACGGCAGGTCTGTAGTAGCCAGAGGCGAAGTGGAGGGGCACCTGCTGCTCGAACCTCACGGCGGCAACGGATTCGGATATGATCCGCTGTTCGTGCCTGTCGGATATGACGAGACTTTCGGCGTGATAGACCCGGAAGTCAAGAACCGCATAAGCCACAGAGCCAATGCGCTGAAAGTGCTGAGAGAAAAACTTATGTCAGAAGAGGGTAATCTTTAATGGCTGATTTCAAGAAGAGACTGGGAAAAATGCTCCTGCTCGGCTTCAAGCAGATGAAGGATCCGTATTATCAGGGCTTTGCGGCACAGGTGGCTTTTTATCTGCTGCTGTCGATAACGCCTATATTCCTTCTGATGACACAGATCCTCGGTGTTTTCGGTATTTCAGTGGAAAGCGCACTAAGACTGATAGAAGCCTATACCGGAAAGCAGATGTCGAGCATGCTGAATGCGCTGTTCAGATTCAAATCTGCGGGTGCGAGCTCTATCGTATTTGCGTTCATAGCTCTGTGGGCCGGCTCGAGAGCATCGTTTTCAATAATGCGTATAACGAACTATACTCTGACGGACGGCAGGAGTACCGGACGTAATTATTTCATCGAGCGTTTCAGAGCGGTGCGTACGATACTGGTGACGATCTTTACGATCGCGTTTTCGATAGTCATACTGGCATACGGAAAGCTGATCCTTGAGGTCATCGTGTCAGCGCTGGGGCTGCCGGCGGGGGAATATCTGGATAATGTATGGATGTTTCTCAGATGGGTGCTCGGATTTGCGCTGTACTTCATGATGGTGACATATAACTACTATCTGCTGCCTACCGAAAGGGTGAAGTTCAAAAGGATACTTCCGGGCAGTCTGTTCGCTTCTATCGGAATGTTGATAGTGACACTGTGTTATTCGAAATATGCGAACTCGCTGGCTGATTATGACATCCTGTACGGGGCGCTGTCATCGGTAGTAGCGATCATGTTCTGGTTTTTCCTGCTTGCCTGGGTGCTGTTCCTGGGAGTCCTGTTCATAAAGGTGTGGGACGAGAGTGCGGAAAAGCCGGTCAGCAAGCGGCACCGGCCGTGACGGATTGAGCTGATCGATATATTTCGTTATGAATATGGCACCGGCCGTGATAAGGTGCCGGATACGGTATGCATGTAGACTGAGCTGCCTGATGCAGTGCACGCTAAAGCAGGACCTGGCCATAAAAGCCGAAAAAAAGAGACCTGCAGGTCTTTACAAAAAACAAAAAAGAAAAAAATAAAACCACCGTTCAGCCCGGACGTCCGGAGCTGTATGCATCTGTGTGAGATGCGCGGTGGTTTTTGAGTACTTATGAGTAAACGTCCTGTGAGACTATTTGATGACTCTCACTCTGATAACGCCTTCGCCTGCGATCGATGACACGTCGATGTCGCCGTCTGTTTCAGCGAGTGTGTAAGCGTAGTCGCCTCTTACCTTGTTCACGACGTCGCCTTCGCATATCGCAGCGACTTTTTCGAGCACGCCTGCGTCAGCCTTTGAGATGACAGCGATACGTGTGCCTTTTTTAGGTCCCAGTGAGCATGCAGGCATGTTCACGGAATTCACGATGTTGCCGTTTTCGAGATAGTCCATGACCTGTTCGATCGCCATCACTGCGCAGTTGTCTTCTGCTTCCGAGGAGGATGCGCCGAGGTGCGGCAGTGCGATCACGCCTTTCTGGCCGATCACTGCGTCGTTAGGGAAGTCTGTGACGTATTTCTTGACTTTGCCGCTGTTGAGCGCTGCGATCAGATCCTGGTCGTTTACCAGCTTGTCTCTTGCAAAGTTCAGGAATATCACGCCGTCTTTCATCTGTTCGAATGCTTCTGCGTTGATCATTCCTTTTGTTGAATCCATTACAGGAACGTGGATCGTTATGTAGTCGCAAAGAGGCAGAACGTCCTTCAGCGCGTGAGTAACTGAAATGGTGTTCGAAAGCGAGTGAGCTGATTTCAGTGATATGAACGGGTCGTATCCGATAACGTTCATGCCGAGCTTCTCTGCTGCGTTTGCAACGAGTACACCGATTGCACCAAGACCGATGACACCGAGTGTCTTGCCTTTGATCTCAGTCCCTGCGAACTGGCCCTTGCCTTTTTCTACGGCTTTGCCGACTTCTTCAGTGCCTTCGAGCGTCTTTGCCCACTCGTAGCCTTCAGGAATGTTTCTTGCAGCCAGCAGCATTCCGGCCAGGCACAGTTCTTTTACTGCGTTGGCGTTAGCTCCCGGAGCATTGAATACTACGATGCCCTTTTCTGCGCATTTGTCGAGCGGGATATTGTTCACGCCTGCGCCGGCTCTGCCGACAGCGAGAAGTTCGTCAGAAAGCTCCATTTCATGCATGCTGTAGCTTCTGAGGATGATGCTGTTAGCTTCCTGGATCTCTTCTGTGATCGTGTAGTCATCGGTAAGACAGTCGAGACCTACCGGTGAGATTTTGTTTAATGTCGCGATTTTATACATAATATTACCTCACATTTAATTAATTTAGACTGTTTTGCTTTCGGGTAATGCGCTGTTGCTGCATTCTCGAATAATAGTCTAATTATAGCACTTCATGCGGATTCGGTAAAGGGCAATATGTATCCGGTAACATGAAGCGTGGGTATGGCTTTGGGTGGGGGGTAACAGCCCCGGAATCCGACAGCAGGGGAAGAAATAGCGGGTATATGGTCTGGCATGCTCGTAAGCTAATAGTCAGCAAAAAATCCCGGGAACAAATCTTGAAAATTGTTGTTTTGAACATATTTCATAGTGTATAATAACAATACATAAGATAATTCAGATATTACAGATTAATCTGAAGAAACAAGTCGAAAAAACGAGGGAGGGATTTATTATGGAAAAAATCAGAGTCGTTCAGTACGGATGCGGAAAGATGAGCAAGTACATCCTGCGATATCTTCATGAACATGGTATGCAGATCGTGGGAGCTATAGACGTGAATCCGGATGTAGTCGGACAGGACGTGGGTGACTTCGCAGAGCTGGGCCTCAAAACAGGGGTGATCATCTCCGATGATGCTGACAGGGTCCTCGACGAATGCGATGCAGACGTTGCCATCGTCACATTGTTCAGCTTTATCGACGATATCTACGATCATGTGGAAAAATGCGCAGTCCGCGGTATCAATGTGATCACGACATGCGAGGAGGCTATCTATCCGTGGACTACATCGGCAGCTCATATCAACCGTCTTGATGCCATCGCAAAGGAGACGGGGTGCACGATCACCGGAAGCGGTATGCAGGATATCTTCTGGATCAACATGGTGGCCCTGGTAGCAGGCGGCTGTCACAAGATCACGAAGATAAAGGGCGCATACAGCTACAATGTAGATGAATACGGTCTCGCGCTGGCAAACGCACACGGATGTGATCTGACGCCGGAAGAATTCGAGAAGAACATTGCTCACCCGGCAGAGTTCGAACCGTCCTATGCGTGGAATGCGAGTGAAGCCATCTGTAACAAGCTGGGTCTGACGATCAGGTCGATCACGCAGAAGCACGTGCCTGCAGTGATAGACAAGGATATATACTCGAGCACTCTCGGCAAGACTATCGAGGCAGGAAAATGCATCGGAATGTCGGCAGTAGTGACTATAGAGACGATGCAGGGAATCACGATCGAAGAAGAGACCATCGGCAAGGTTTACGGACCGGATGACGGCGACATGTGCGACTGGAAGATATCAGGCGAGCCTGATACTGAATTCCATGTCGTAAAGCCGGCAACTGTAGAGCATACATGCGCGACAGTAGTCAACAGAATCCCTGGACTCATCCTCGCGCAGCCTGGATATGTCACTGCGGATCAGCTGGAGCCTAATCAGTACCTGACTTATCCGGGAGAATTCTACTGCTAGGATGCTGTGGGATATATACGAAGCGTGAAGTCCGGGATGTACGGACGGATGACAGATGCGGAGATATATGAGGCGGTATGATATAATGTAGTAAAGTAATACAGAAGAATAATGTTTTCTGGAAACGGGGGGCGGTGCTGCATCGATATGTAAAGGTGGTGCGGCGCCGTTCTTTTTTATTTTGAAAATGCCCGGCGAAACGCTTGCTGAAATCCTTGGCAAATACATTTTCTTTTTTTCTTTACGCTAAAGTCGCAGAGTGATATAATAAATCTATTATAGAAGTTTTTTGTAATACTCAAATGGACAAGAATTAGTAAAAAAGGTGGAGGTGACCAAATTGAGTAAAGAAAGAGCATATAACTTTTCGGCAGGTCCGTCGATGCTGCCGCTTAGCGTGATCGAAGACGCAGCCGCAAATCTGGCAAACTACAAGGGCTGTGGAGAATCAGTAATGGAAATGAGTCACAGATCCGCTGAATTCAAAGCAATTCTGGAAGATGCAGAAAAAAATCTCAGAGATATCATGAACATTCCTGACAATTACAAGGTAATGTTCATACAGGGCGGAGGCACACTGCAGTTTGCGATGGTCCCTCTGAATCTCCTGAGAAAATCAGGCAAGGCTGATTATATCATCACAGGAACATGGGCGAAGAAGGCAGCGAAGGAAGCTCAGAAATTCGGAGACATCAAGATCGTTGCATCATCAGAAGAGTCGACTTTTTCATATATACCGAAAGTAAAGAAAGAAGATTTCAGACCTGATGCTGACTACGTGCATATCACGTTCAACAATACTATTTATGGAACTCACTATCCGTACATCCCGGATACGGGAGATATCCCTCTCGTTGCAGACATGTCATCGTGCATACTGTCAGAGGAGATCGATGTGAGCAAGTTCGGCCTCATCTATGCAGGCGTTCAGAAGAACATCGCACCGTCAGGCATCGCCATCGCGATCATGAGAGAAGACCTGATAGGCTTTGCAAAAGAGACAGTGCCTACTTACCTTGACTACAAGATCCACGCAGACAACGGATCGACATACAACACACCTAACTGCTTCGCGATCTATATCGCAGGCGAAGTGTTCAAACACATCAAGGAGATGGGCGGAGTAGCAGAGATGAACAGAAGAAACGTGAAGAAAGCACAGAAGCTTTACGATTTCATCGACAGCAGCGAGCTTTACAAGTGCCCTGTTGAAAAAGAAGACAGATCGCTGATGAATGTCGTATTCGTTACGGGCGATGCTGATCTCGACAAGAAATTCGTTGCAGAGGCAAAGGCTAACAACATGCACAACCTCAACGGACACAGATCCATAGGCGGCATGCGTGCGAGCATCTACAACGCAATGCCTGAAGAAGGCGTTGACGCTCTTATCGAATTCATGAAGAAATTCGAGGCAGAGAACAAATAGAAACGATACGAAGCAGTTTACGCAGATTCCCGATGATGTAAGAGATGAAGGAATATATGAAGACACACACTAATAAAAACAGAAGTATGTCTGTCAGAACTGTGGTTTGTATAATAATGATGATGGCGCTTATCCTGACAGGAGCAGCGCCGTCTTTTGCAGATGCGCAAAATACAGACAGCGGTTCGGGCAGTATAAAGTTAAAGGCGTCCACAGACATAAACTGGGACGACGCACCGGAGATATCCGGGACGTCGGCTATAATGATAGACGCAGGTAGCGGTGCGATACTTTACGAAAAGAACGCATACGAGCAGCGCGATCCGGCCAGCATAACGAAGATAATAACAGCGCTGATCGCACTGGAGAACCTCGACATGAACGAAGAGGTCACGGCGTATAACGAGCCGGATCCCGAGGGAACGAATATCGCGCTCAAGGTGGGCGAGACTCTGACTGCGGAGCAGATGATAAATGCGACACTTATAGCTTCTGCAAATGATGCAGCTGATGCGCTGGCGATGCACATGGGCGGATCCTGGGAAGGATTTGCTGAGATGATGAATGAAAGGGCTGCACAGTGCGGAGCGAAGGACACTGAATTTTCAAACCCGAGCGGTCTCACACCGGCGGGGCAGAGGCATGTGACGACTGCGTACGATATCGCGATGATCGCGCGTGAGGCTATGAAAAACGAGCAGTTCAGGGAGATCGTAGCTAAAAAGCAGTATACGATACCGGAGACTGACATGTCATCGGAAAGGAATATAAAGTCCACGAACATGTGCCTTGTCGGAGACAGCAAGACGGCGGAAGTGAACGGCAAAGAGCGCCCTCTGAAATACGAAGGTACTACAGGTGTAAAGACCGGGTTCACCGAGGATGCGGGGTACTGCTTCTGCGGAGCTGCAAAAAAGAAAGATACAGAGCTGATCGTCGTGACGCTGAATGCGGAAAAATCTGCGCAGCGCTTTACAGATACTATAGCGTTATGGGACTACGGGTTTTCTAAATACAAGACGTACAAGGCAGCTGAAGCCGGGCAGCAGGTCGATGAACTGCGTATATGGCAGGGCGCGAAGAGCCGTGTGCCTGCAGCAGTCGCAGAGGATATGGATATAACCCTTGATAAAGGAACAAAGACTGACACTGTGACGACAGAAGTGCTCAAAGCTGAGAAGAAGCTGAAGGCACCTGTGGAAAAAGGCGACAGTATCGGAACGCTCGTGGCATACAATGAAGACGGAGATGTGATCGCAGCGTCGGATCTGGTCGCGCTCGAGAGCGTGGAAAAGGGCGGGCCGCTTTCATACATAGGTATCGCGGACGAGCATAAAACGCTGTTCATCGTGATGCAGGTGATACTGCTGATCCTGATATTCGTACTCTTCGTTGCGGTGAAGAGAAGCCAGCGTAAAAAGAGGCAGCGTATGAAAGCGAAACGTGCAAGAGAGGCGCGACGCAGAGAATGGGAGCGCCAGAGAGACATGTTCAACAGATAGACAGGTAATATGTTTGATATACAGGAAAATCTAAAAAGACTTCCGGAATGTCCGGGAGTGTATATGCACAAGGACAAGCTTGGAAACATCATTTATGTGGGCAAGGCGATATCGCTGAGAAACCGCGTGCGCCAGTATTTCCAGTCCTCTAAGAACATGGCTCCGAAAGTGCGGAGCATGGTGAGCCAGATCGCGGAATTCGAATATATAACCGCGGGGAGCGAGATGGAGGCGCTGATACTGGAGTGCAACCTGATAAAGAAGTACAGACCCAAGTACAATATCCTGCTCAGAGATGACAAAACGTATCCTTATATAAAGATCACCAATGAGGATTATCCGAGGGTGATAAAGACAAGGATCGTCAAAAAAGACGGCGGAAAGTATTTCGGACCTTACAGCGATGCGGGCGCGGTGAACAAGATCGTGGACCTGCTGAACAGCAGCTTCGCACTGAAGCGGTGCTCGGCAGCATCGTTCCCTGAGGGATTCAGACCGTGCCTGAACTACCATATCAATCAGTGTCGGGGGATCTGCACGGGAGAAGTGGACAGGGCTGCATATGCCGAGAGCGTGGAAGGCGCGAGAGAATTCCTCAACGGCAGGAACCGTCCGATCATCGCAAGGCTGGAGAAGCTGATGGGAGAGGCGGCGGAGCGTCTGGAATACGAAGATGCAGCGATGTACCGCGACTATATCGAAGCCGCAAAGGCGCTGTCTGCGACACAGCGCGTGGTGATACAGCACAGCAAGGATATCGACATCGTGATCCCTGCCAGAGGAACCGAGGAGACGCACATGGTACTGTTTTTCGTGAGAGACGGCAAGCTCGTCGGCAGAGAGTCGTACGAGATGGAGGCGTCCTCGGAAGAAGACAGCAGAGAGCTGACTGCCGCTTTTATAAATCAGCACTACAGCAGACTGCCGAACTTTCCGAAAGAGATCCTGCTGACTCAGCTTCCTGCTGAAAAGGAGCTGCTGGAGGAGTATCTGTCGGAACTTGCGGGTCACAATGTGAAACTGACGAAACCTCAGAAGGGCGAGAAGAAAGCTCTTGTTGACATGGCGTACCGCGATGTGCTGGAAATGGTCAAGACGATAGACGAACGTGCCGCGAACGCCAGAGAGCGAAGGCGGAACCTGGGGGCGGAGATATTCAGCATACTGAAGGAAATGGGAAAAGTATCGGGCGAATACGATGGCAGAGAGTTCCGCACGGAGTCTTATGATATCTCGAATACCAACGGTGTCGACACCGTTGGCGCCATGGTAGTGTTCAACGGTCTGAAGCCGGACAAGAGCAGCTACAGGAAATTCAGGATCAGGACTGTGTACGGGCAGGACGATTACAAATCCATGCGTGAGGTGCTGACCAGGAGATTCAACAGGGTGTTTCAGGGCGATCAGGCGTTTGAAGTGCTGCCTGACATCATATTCATGGATGGCGGAAAAGGGCACGTGTCGACAGCGCTGGAGGTGATCGACGCGACAGGCTTTGATATACCGGTCGTAGGGATGGTCAAGGACGACAGGCATCGGACACGGGCACTGATCTACCGCAGAGAAGGCAGCGACGAGTACGATGAGATCCCGCTCAGGGGAAAACCTATGCTTTTCAGGTACATCGGCAGGATGCAGGAGGAAGTGCACAGATTTGCGATAGAATACCACAGAAGCCTCAGGAACAGGAGTGCTTCGAGATCGGTATTGGACGATATCCCGGGCATCGGCAAGACGCGTAAAGCCGCACTGCTGGAGCATTTCAAGAGTGTAGACGCGATAAAGTCGGTAGATGTCGATTCGCTGAAAGACGTGGAAGGTATGAATCTGCGGGCGGCCGAAGCCGTATGGCATTATTTCCATAAAAACGAACAGTAGATATATGTAAAAGAGCACAGCCGAAGCCGTGCTCTTTTGTTATGGTGTAATTATTCATCGAGATGCATCTCAGGAGGGAGTTCTCTGAAGAATTTCGTGGAAATGGCAAGTGCAACGAATCCGATAGCGAGCCATATGAATCCGAGGATCTTTGAGAGACCGTCGAGATTCAGCCACAGGATAGCGCAGATGATCGCTCCTATGATAGGGCAGATCAGGAACTTGATGATGCCGCTGCCGCTTCTGTTGTGTCCCTTGATGAAGTAATGGGAGATAACAGAGATGTTTACCATCACGAATCCGAGCAGTGCGCCGAAGTTTACGAGTGATGCGGCTGCTGAAAGATCCAGGATCAGAGCTGACATCGAGATGATACCGATGATAACTGCATTGATCGAAGGAACCTTTGTCTTCTTGTTTACATAGCCGAATATCTTCTTGGGGAGAAGTCCGTCTCTTCCCATTCCGTAGAGTATTCTTACAGCGGATGCAGATGATGCTACGGCTGAAGCTGTAGCTCCGATGATGAATATAGCACAGAATATCAGAGCGACAACGTTTCCGAGGACATGGCCCATGTATTCGTATGCACCTGAGTCGGCATCGTTGAATGAGAACCATGCTTCAGGCCATGCTGACTGCATGATGTATGATGTCAGGATGAATGTGCCGCCTGCAGCGAAACATACGATAAGCAGCGCTCTTCCGATAGTCTTTTCAGGTTCTATAGTTTCTTCTGCGATCGTCGTTACCGAGTCGAATCCGAGGAATGACATGCAGAGGATAGATGCTCCTGCGAATATGCCTGCCCAGCCCACTTCAGGTGAAGCGAATTCAACTGAATTGAAGAATGCTGTTGTGTCTGTCAGTGTGCCCAGACCTCCGCCTCCTGCGATATACTTTATCGAGAACAGGAGCATCGCTACTAGGAATATCAGCTGGATCACGATCAGTGTATTGTTGAATATCTTCGTGAAGTTCATTCCGAACAGGTTTACTATTGTTACAAGTATGATGAAGACAGCCATGAATGCAACGATAGGCACTTCCGGGATAAGTATGTGGATGTACACACCTATGGCAACATAGTTGAACATCGGAAGCAGTATGTAGTCGAGCAGTATTCCCCATCCGGCCATGAAACCGATATGAGGATTCAGGCTCTGCTGTGTGTAAGTATATACTGATCCTGCGATAGGGTATGCCTTTACCATGTGCCTGTAGCTCATCGCTGTGAACATCATAGCCAGCGTTGCCACGAGGTATGTGAATGAAAGCATACCGTGGGTCATGTTTGTTACCAGACCGTAAGTCGTGAAGATCGTGATCGGAGCCATGTAGGCGATACCGAAGAAGACTACCGAAGGCAGTTTGAGCACTCGGTTGAGCTCCTGCTTGTAATGAAGTTTTTCAAGACCTCCGCCGGAGTTTTCAACGTTTGTTGTTCTTTCTTTTTCTGACATGTTTTCTCTCCTTTTTAATAAAATCAGGTATGATTGCTTATGCGGATCTCGTCCGCGGTGGGGGTGATGTACGCGAGGCTGTACGCGCTTTGCGCGTATCAGGCCTCATATATGATATTGCCGTCCATGACGGTCATTATCACTTCTCTGTTTATGAGCTCGTCTTCCGGAATGCTGAAAAGGTCTTTGTCGATGACCGCTATATCAGCGAATTTTCCTTCGGAAAGCGTTCCCATTTCGTCTTCTCTCAGGCAGCCGTAGGCTGATCCGTACGTATAGAACCTGAGTACTTCACTGAGGGTCAGTTTTTCGGAAGGAGCCCATCCGCCTTCAGGCATGTGGTCGTTGTGTACTCTCGTCACTGCTCTGTATATCTCCAGGAAAGGATGGTTGTCCACTACCGGGCAGTCGCTGCCGATCGCGAGAACACCTGCAGCTTTGTAAAGGCTCCTGTACGGGAATGTCTTGTCTGCACGTTTTTTGCCGAGGACCTCCGGATAAGGATTCGCGGCAAAGGTCTGCGTCAGAGCCAGGTGTTCAGGCTGTACGGACGGGATCACGCCGAATTCTCTGATCCTGTCAAAGTCTGCATCGTCAACGAGCTCGAGATGTTCGATAGCGTGGCGGCATTCGTTTTTGCCGTACTTGTTTATCGCTGTTTCTATGTAGTCGAGCGCATATCTGGCCGATCTGTCTCCGCATGCGTGCAGCTTTACGGAAAGTCCGCGCTTATGTGCTTCCGGAACTGCCTTGCTGATGGAGTCGAGGTCGCAGAGCTCTTCGCCTTTGTTGCCCGGTTCGTCAGCGTAGTCGTCGAGGACGAGTGCTGTATGCGTAGTGATGACTCCGTCCAGGAACTGTTTTACATGGTCGATCCTGAGCTTTTCAGAAGAATATTTTTCGCGGCATTCAACTACTGCATCCAGGTCTCCTGTGAGATCAGGCGCAGCATGTATCCTGATGGTAAGCTCGTTATCAGTGTCCATCTGATGGTAGACTTCGATACTGCCCATATTGCCGTGGTAGTAAGGCTGTACATCGTTGATCGACGTTATACCCAGCTTCTTTGCAGCGTCCATGAACGAATGGATGACAGCCTTTTCTTCTTCAGGCGTGAAATCAAATGCGTATTTCGTTGCAAGGCCTGCAGCAGCTTCGAGCAGTACTCCTGTAGGATTGCCGTCCTCGTCGCGGATGATCAGGCCATTTTCCATGTCCGGAGTGTTTTTGTCGATCCCCATGATCTTCATTGCAGCGCTGTTGACCCATGCACCGTGGACCTCGGCATGTATCAGGCATACCGGACGGTCTGGAAAGTACTTGTCCAGCGATGCACATGTCGGCAGCTGCCTGTTGTCCCAGAACACGTGGTACCATGAGAATCCTCTGATCCAGCCCTCTTTTACAGGATCTTTATCGACTGCTTCTTTTACCATCAGAGCAGCTTCTTCTTCGCTTTTTGCTTTGGCGAGATTCACGTAAGTCTTGAAAAGCCCTCCCATGAGCAGGTGGGTGTGGCTGTCGTGAAATCCGGCCATTACTGTATTGTCTCCGAATTCTTTGATTATCGTATCATCTCCGGCATATTTTGAAAAGTCACTGCCTTTTTCCACAGCCATTATCCTGTTGCCTTTTACGGCTACGAATCCTTCGAACGGATCGTCGCTGATGCTGTCGAAGATGCAGTTGCTTTTTATTATCAGATTTGCTTTCATTGATCCACCTCACTTTTTGTAAATGCGCGATATCCCGGTGATCCACAGGGCCTGCTGACAGCGTCTGCGGTAAGAATATCCATGTCGTGTTGTAAGTAAAGCTTTACCGGTGCCCATATATAGAGCAAGCATCGTGCCAACTCAAAAACGTTGAAAAACAGCCGTTTTGAATTTTTGATAAACGAAAAACTGTAAGCGAGCGCTTACAGCTGCGAAAGAATTTTCAGAAAAAATCAGTGGTTTCAATGACTGGCGGCATGTGTAAGTAAAGACTTACAGTGTAAGCGTAAACTTACACAATGACGAAAAAAAGTGCAGTACAAGCCGTATTATCAGGTATGAGTGACATGGATGATGTGAGGGAATCCATTCTAGTTTTCATCTCAAAATGAGAAGGCGCTGACAGCGATGCATATATATGTACGCATTGTGTCAAAAAAGAAAAGTACAAAAGCTGCTGATGCATTTTTGTACTTTTATAAAAAATTTATTCATCTGATGTACGGCAAAGCCGGATATCTCTAGATCTGCTGATTTTTATCAGAAGGCGGAGACGATGCGATGCCGAGTCTTTTCATCTTCTGGTGGAGCAGCGGCCTGGATATGTTGAGGAAATTCGCGGCATGAGTCTTGTTATAGCCGAAATGCTGCAGCACGTTTTCGATCAGCTCCTTTTCCGCTTTGCGTTTGGTCTCTTCGATGATGTTGCCGTTTGAACTGTAATCAGGCAGCGATGTTTTCTTTGCGATCGTGAAGAATGTGAAATCGTCCAGCGTAAGCCTGTCGCCTGTAGCGAAATTCATCGCGCGTTCGATAACATTGCGGAGCTCTCTGATGTTGCCGGGCCAGCTGTACTGTTTCAGAGTCTCGAGCACTGCAGGCTCGACGCCGTTGATCTTGAAGCCAAGCTCGGTGTTCAGCTGAGTGATATAGTGATCGACGAGTTCATCTATGTCTTCAAGATGTTCGCGCAGCGGAGGGATCTCTATCCTTATTACGTTCAGACGGTAAAACAGGTCCTGTCTGAACCGGTTGTCCTTGACCATTTCAAGGATATCCTCGTTGCATGCCACTATGACGCGGACGTCGACAGGCACGGATTCGTTGCTGCCGATCGGTTCCACCTCGTGTTCCTGCAGTACGCGGAGAAATTTAGGCTGTATGCTCATAGGCATCTGCTGTATCTCATCTATGAAAAGAGTACCGTGGTTGGCGTACTCGAATTTACCTATTTTGCCTTCCTTGTTAGCTCCGGTGAAGGATCCTTTTTTATATCCGAAAAGCTCTGATTCGGCGAGGTTTTCGGGAAATGCCGATGCATTTATCTTTACCATCGGATTGAATTTTCTGTTGCTCAGATTGTGAATAGCATGAGCGACCAGCTCCTTGCCGGTCCCAGTCTCACCTGATATCAGAACCGTCGAGTTTGACTTCGCAACGGTGGCGATCTGCTGACGCAGCTTGTTCATCGGAGGTGATGAACCGATGATATTGTCTATGGTATATTTGTTCTGTTCCAGCTTGATGATCTTTTTCTGCAGCTGTTTCAGCTGGTCGTTGAGGAAAGCGTTGTAATCGTCGGTAAGCTCGAAGAAGACTTTTTCTTCGTTTACCAGATCGTATTCCATAAGACCTATTTTTTCGCCGTTGTAGATCAGCGGCACGTTCATGGATATGCCCATGCCGAAGTTTGATTTGTAAAAGACGATCTTCGGTTTGGTTATCTCAGGTGCGAGGTTCTCGAGCATATGTGTGTACGGGAAGACGTCTTCGACAGATCTGCCGAAGAGTTCCTTTGCCTGCTGGTATGTCGGATCAGTGTATCCGATGAGCTTCATACACTGTTTGTTCATGTAGCGGATCTTTCCAGACATATCGATGACGATGACACCGTATACTTCATTGATGTAAAAGTCCTGACTGTTTTCGAAGTCAAAGCTGCTGATATCTTTATGCATCTGTACACTCTCCCTTCCTGCATGTATTTCATATTGTCAGCAGACATGAATGATACGTAATATTTTCAGCTTCATATCGTCGCTTGTCAAGCATAATATTAACAGGGAAGAAAAATACTCTTGACAATTTTCGCAATATTGCTATAATGAGTACATCCGAAAGATGTTCACTTTATTTTAAAGGTGACGAGCTCCGTCAGTTGACTGTGCGGATATCAGGCCGCAGAGTTACACTTAGCGGTGTAGTCATGAGCATTGAGAAGGATAGAAAAATTCATATTTACCGCAGATCAGAACGGATGATGCCTGAAGCGACGCGAACGCTGCGCAGAAGGAACTGTTTTTATCGGTCGGTAACCATTAAATCTGTATGCTTATACGGAAACATGTATTGTTGGCTGTTTAAGACCATGGAAAGTTGTTTTTTCATGGTCTTTTTTATTTTTCTGCCGGTAAACAGCATCAGTGACACACCTGGCAGGGAATTATACAAATCATACTAAATCTATTTATATGAAAGGAGAGAAAGAGTGACAGAGAAATTACAAAATGAAGTTAGAAACTTCAATCCGATTCGCGCAATAATAGTAATCTTATTAGTTGTTGCAGTTTCTTATGCTATTGCGTTCACTTTGGTACCGGTAGAAAATCTGGAAAAAGACGGCGGCAACATAGGTATCTGGTCATGTGTACCTGCGGTGTTCCTGGTAGTGTACATCTTTGCGACAAAACGAGTTCTTGAGGGACTGATACTGGGCTCGATTGTCGGACTGATCCTTGCTGCTCCGACAGGCAACCTGATCGGAAACTTAAGCGAAACTGCAACTGGAGTTATGATGGATGAGGACACCGGATGGCTTATAATCGTCTGCGGACTCATGGGTTCCATCATCAAGCTTATCGAAGTAAGCGGAGGCGCACAGGCCTTTGGAGAATGGGCAGGAAAGAAAGCAAAATCAAGAGAGGCAGCATTGACATGGACGTATGTTCTGGGATGCGTGATATTTATCGACGACTATCTCAACTCCATGACTATCGGTTCATGCATGAAGAAACTGACTGACAAATACAAGGTGTCACGTGAAATGCTCAGTTATGTTACATCTTCAACAGCGGCACCTCTCTGTGCATTGATCCCTATAACCACATGGGCTATATTCGCAGGACGTATCATGGTCGGCAACGGTTACGGCACGGAAGGTCAGGAAATCCAGTCGTTTGTCACTACGATCCCATTCAGCTTCTACGCATGGGCTGCAGCAATACTCGTACCACTGGTGATCTGGCATATAGTTCCTGTATTCGGTCCTATGAAGAAGGCTGAGGAGAGAGCTCTGTCAGGCGGACCTCTGGCGCCTCCGGGATCAGAAAAGATCGACCTGGGAGCAGGAGAAGTTGAGATCAAGGGCAAGCCTAGACTGATCAATCTCGTTATCCCTGTTTTCAGCATGATTTTCTTCACGATATTATTCGACCTCGATATGCAGCACGGTGTAATTGCTACTATGGCTGTCTGCTTCGTTCTCTTCGTGGGACAGAAGCTGATAACTGCAGAGGAATTCTGGGACTACAGCGTTGAGGGACTCAAGAACATGATCCTTCCTCTCTGCCTGATGGTTCTGGCATATATCTTTGCGGCAGTAAACGATCAGATAGGATTCACTCGTTTCGTTATCGACGTTGCTGTTGCATATGCTTCACCGCAGATGCTTCCGGTTATCATATTCATACTTCTTGCAATAACAGAGTTCTTTACAGGAACTAACTGGGGAATGTACATAATCGCACTGCCGATAGTAATACCGATCTGCATGGGAACAGGAATACCTGTTGCTCTCGGATGCGGAGCTGTAGTTTCGGCGGGAGTACTGGGAAGCCACTGCTGCTTCTACTCCGATTGTACTGTAATAACTTCATCCGCTACAGGCTGCGACAACTTCGCGCATGCATGGACTCAGATGCCGTTAGGTCTCCTCGCAGGAGCCGTAGCAGCGATAGGATATCTTATCTGCGGATTTGTTATGGTATAGTATAAGAAAAAACTTGCAAACTTCATAAAGTGATTCATACATGAAAGGCCGGGACACAAGCTCCGGCTTTTCGTCTGTCAGGCGATAAAATTATCTGCCGATTTTCTGAATTATATGTAACACTGTTTCAGGCAGAATATTTTGTTGCTAAAAGCAGAGCTTGATGTTATAGTAATGCTATTGGACAGAAAAATTCTGAGTACGGAGGAAAGAAATGGCTGATAAAAAAGATTTATACGGATATGAAGAAGAGGATATCATCACACTGGAATACGATGATGAAACTGCGGAAGAATGCGGGATCCTCGGTGTTTTTGACGCACTGGGCAAAGAGTATATAGCTCTCAATCCTCTCGGATCTGAGGATGTCTATATCTACGGCTACAAGGAGCACGGAGAAGATTATGATCTGATAGACATCAAGGACGACGAGGAATTCGAAAAGGTCGTTGCAGAATTCGAAAAACTGGCAGTAGAAGAAGCCTAGCGATGACGTGTATATGACGATAGGCCGGCAAGCGGACCGTTTGAGACGCTTGCCGGTTTTTAGCGTGTGACGGAATAGCCTGCATTGTGAAGATACGATGATAAGAAAACAAAATATATAGCAATTTCGTGCTGTGTGGTATAAAATGAAAGCTGACTATGTTTGAAAACGGAGGATCTTATGAAAACTTATGACATTATTATAATAGGAGCTGGTGCAAGCGGAGTGTTCATGTCATATGAGCTGGCCAGACTCAATACTGATGCCAGGATACTGATGATAGATAAAGGTGCGGTTCTTGAAAAGCGCCAGTGTCCTATCAAGGCAGGCGCAAAGAACTGTCTGAAATGTTCTCCGTGCCACATAATGAACGGATACGGAGGGGCGGGTACTCTTTCGGACGGAAAATACAACATAACGACACAGTTCGGCGGAGATCTGCACAATTATGTAGGTGTGGACAAGGCTATGGAACTGATGGAATACGTGGACGAAGTGCTCTGCAGCATGGGCGGTGCAGACGCCAGACTTTACTCGACGGCAAGCTCCGAGCTCAAGACCATAGCGCTCAGAAACAACCTGCACCTTCTTGAAGCGAAGGTAAGACATCTGGGAACTGACAGGAATGTCAGAATCCTCGGCAAGATCTTCGATTACTGCAGCGAAAGGATAGAAACCGAATTTTATACGACGATCGAAAATGTCGACATAGAGGACGACGGCTCTTTCCTGCTTACGACGAACAAGGGCGAGCAGTACAGATGTAAAGATCTCGTGATGGCGACAGGCCGTTCCGGATCGAAATGGAGTGCGGAGATATGCGATAAATTCGGCATCAAACAGAAGAAAAACCGCGTGGACATAGGTGTCAGAGTCGAGCTGCCGGCAGAGATATTCAAGCACATAACAGACGATGTATACGAAAGCAAGATCGTGTACAAGACTGATAAATACAATGATATGGTAAGGACGTTCTGCATGAACCCGTACGGGGAAGTCGTTGCAGAGAACACTAACGGCATAGTGACGGTAAACGGTCACAGCTATGCGGATCCGGAGCTTCGTACGGAGAATACGAACTTCGCGCTTCTCGTATCGAACAAATTCACTGAGCCGTTTGAGGACAGCAACGAGTACGGTGAATCGATCGCAAGGCTTTCGAACATGCTGGGCGGCGGAGTGCTGCTGCAGAGATTCGGGGATCTCGTAAAGGGCAGACGAAGCAGTGCCAGAAGGATGGAGAAATGCTTTACAAGGCCTACACTCCAGGCTACACCGGGAGACCTCAGCCTGGTAATACCTAAGAGACAGCTGGACAATATAATAGAAATGATATATGCGCTTGACAAGATCGCACCGGGAACGGCAAACGAAGATACGCTGCTGTACGGTGTGGAAGTCAAGTTCTACAATTCAAAGATCGAAGTCGACGAACACCTGCAGACAGCGGTACCGGGACTTTATGCGCTGGGCGACGGATCGGGAGTTACACACTCTCTTTCACAGGCCTCGGCGAGCGGTGTGTATGTCGGCAGGATACTGGCTGAAAAATACGGCAGGAAGGAATAGAAAAATGGGAAAATTTGCAGAGAGAGCAGTTGCCAACCATAAGAAAAAGTACAACTGCGCACAGGCTGTCGCATGCGCGTTCTGTGAAGAACTCGGCAGAGACGAGAAGGAAGTTTTTGAAATGATGGAGGCATTCGGATTCGGCATGGGAACGATGGGAACATGCGGCGCCGTATCGGGAATGGCGGCAGTAGTCGGTATGATAGAATCTGACGGTGCGCTCGATGCTCCGAAATCAAAAAAGGAAAGCTACAAGGCGATGAAAGCACTGACAGAGCAGTTCAAGGCAAAGAACCAGTCTGTCATCTGCAGAGATATAAAAGGCGTTGATACCAAAAAGGTTTTGCGAAGCTGCGACGGATGTGTCCAGGATGCAGCAGAGATCCTGGAAGGATATCTGGCTCAGAAGCGAGGAGTGATAGGTATTGAATAGCAGAAAATACAAAGACACGTTGTACAGGATGAGATATATAAACGATCTCAGAGATATGATATATTCGAGTGCTGAAATGTACGGCAATGATCCGGCGTTTCTCGTAAAGGATGTGCCGGGCGGAGAATACAGGCCTATATCGTATATCCAGCTCAAGGAGGATATAGACTGTCTGGGAACGGCGCTTACAGATATGGGGCTCCGCGACAGCAAGATCGCAGTGATAGGCGAAAACAGCTACAAGTGGGTCGTTTCATATCTTGCGGTCACCAACGGTACAGGTGTGGTCGTGCCTCTCGACAAGGATCTTACGGAGATAGAGATCGGCAATCTGATAAAGCGGTCGGAAGTAGACGCTATAATTTTTTCCAAAAAGATGGAGAAAAAGACGATGGCGGCACTTGAAGACGCCGGCGGGTTCGTAAAAGTAAGGATAAACATGGATGCAGATGAAGACAGCGAAGGTGTTCTTAGCTGGGACAGGCTGATCAGGAAAGGTGCCGCTCTTATCGAAGACGGCGACAGGGAATTTCTTGATGCGGTGATAGACAGAGAAGCTATGTGCACGCTGCTGTTCACCTCGGGAACGACAGGAATGGCGAAGGGTGTGATGCTGTCACACAAAAATATCTCGGCAAACGTTTACAATATGTCGAAATACGTTAAAATAAGGCAGCCGGGAGGAGGGCTTTCGGTACTGCCTATGCATCACACGTATGAACTCACATGTCACGTGTTAACAGGACTGTATCAGGGAATGTTCGTCGCTATCTGCGAGGGTCTGAGATATATACAGCAGAATCTCAAAGAGTGCGGAGCGACGGTAATGCTGGGAGTTCCTATAGTATTTGAGAGCATGCACAAAAAAGTCTGGAAGCAGGCAGAAGCTTCCGGAGCTGCAGGAAAGATGAGAAAAATGATGCAGCTTGCGCAGAAGACAAGGCTGTTCAACAATCAGAAGGCTATGAGAAAAATATTCGCCCAGATACATACGAGTCTGGGAAACAGGATGGAACTTTTCATAGCCGGCGGGGCAGCGATAAATCCGCAGGTGATAAAAGACTATGAAGCGATGGGACTGCCTATGATACAGGGTTACGGTATGACGGAAAACGCCCCGATCATAGCGGTGAACAGAGACTATTACAGCAAGGCGGAGTCGGTCGGCAAGCCTATGCCGGGCACGGAGGTAAAGATAATAAATCAGGATGCGGACGGCGTCGGCGAGATCATATGCAAGGGGCCGTCAGTGATGATAGGGTATTACAACGATCCGGAGGCGACTGCGGAAGTGCTGCGCGACGGCTGGCTGTACACGGGCGATTACGGCAGATTCGATGATGAGGGATTCCTCTATATATGCGGAAGGAAAAAGAACGTCATCGTCACCAAGAACGGAAAGAATATCTTCCCGGAGGAGATCGAGTATCTGCTTCTGGAGCAGCCGTTCATCGAGGAAGTCATCGTATACGGCGCTGTCGACAGGAAGAACGACGATGTCGTGGTCAAAGCTGAGATATTCCCGTCATATGAGAACATAAAGAAGGAGCTGGGAGACGTTTCCGGCGATGAGCTCATGGCGGCAATAAAGAATTCAATAGAAGAAATAAACGATAAAATGCCTGCGTACAAGCGCGTGAAGCGGTTCAAGCTCAGGGACGAGGAATTTGAGAAGACCTCGACCAGGAAGATCCGCAGAACAGGAGCTGCTGTACGGGAAGAAGACTAGTGATACAAGACAAGGATGAAGGATGCAAGGAGGCTCGCAATGAATATGCACAGCAGATATCCGGAACTGATAATCGATTTGAACAAGCTCAGACAAAACGTGGCGCGTGTGGTGCAGAAATGCAGTGACTGCGGCGTTGAGGTCGCAGGTGTGATAAAAGGCTGCACGGGGCTTCCTGAATGTGCCGCGCAGTTTGAAAGAGCAGGCGTCAGGTTCATGGCGTCATCGAGGCTCGAACAGCTGGAACCGCTCAGGGCTTTTGATATGCAGACACCGCTGATGCTGATAAGGATACCGATGCTGAGCGAAGCTGCAGATGTGGTCAGGATAACGGATATAAGCCTTAACAGCGAGGTCGAGGTGCTCAGAGAGCTCGATCGTCAGGCGGGGATCCAGGACAGGATACATCAGGTGCTGCTGATGGTAGATCTTGGAGATCTGAGAGAAGGATTCTGGGATAAGGATGAACTTCTGGATGCTGCGCTGATGGTGGAAAATGATCTGCACAATCTTCATCTTGCGGGCGTAGGTACGAATCTGGGGTGCTACGGATCTGTTGCTGCGACGCCGGAAAAGCTGCAGGAGCTGATCGACTGTGCCGAAATGATAGAGGAAAAGATAGGCAGAGAGCTGGAGTTCATTTCCGGCGGTGCTACGAGCACACTGCCGAGGATAATGGACGGTGATCTGCCCGCGCGGATAAACATGCTGCGCGTAGGAGAGGGCATACTGCTTGCTAAAGACCTGGAAGACCTGTGGGGCTACGATATGAGCTTCATGAACAGGGACGTGTTCACGCTCAGAGCCGAGGTGATAGAGGTCAAGGACAAGCCGTCATATCCTGTTGGGGAGATCATGTTCGATTCGTTCGGCAACAAGCCTGAATACGAGGACAGAGGCACGAGAAAGCGCGCTCTGATAGCTCTCGGAAAAGTAGATTATGCGTTCCCTGAAAAGCTCGATCTGAAAGAGCCGGGTATAGAGGTGCTGGGGGCCTCGAGCGACCACACTATACTCGATATAGAAGACGCGGAGCGTGAGATAAAGGTCGGCGATATAGTCGAGTTTCTGCCGAGCTATGCGAATCTCGTGTATCTGACTAATTCTCCTAACATCGAGAAGGTGTACATATAATGTAATGCTGAGCCTGATGCGGAGCCGGCGGACAGGACCGGATGCCGGATCGGCAGACCGGGTCGTGTAAAAACGGCACCTGCAAATTCGGCACATGCTGCCTGACACCTGCGGGCGGCATGAAAAAGAATACGATATAGAATAAAAACGGCTGACGCCGGAGAGATATATCTCCTGTCAGCCGTTTTCTGCTGGTTTGAACGGTATTATGTGTCTGATGTCTGCAGCGTTCATGAATGTGATGCATGCTGCTGTGACAGCCTTTTACACTGCGGTCTGCAGCGCTTTGCAAAACATAACACTAGAGAAGTTCTTCGAAGCTCTCTATGAATCTGTCCGCAGCCTTCTGTATCTTGGCTCTGTTTTCCTTTTCGTTGTCGTCGGCGACAGCGATAACGTAGAATCCGGCTTCTTTTGCGCCTTTGACGGCGAGAAGTCCGTCCTCGAGGACGATAGTCTCTTCGGTCGGTGTGCCGATAACGCTCTGAGCGTACTTGAAGACTTCAGGATCGACCTTGCCGCAGCCTGCGTCTTTCCATGTTACGATGCTCGAGAAGTAATCGCGGATGCCGAGTCTTGCGAGTATCTCGTCTGCGATAGATTTGTCAGTGGAAGTAGCCACGCACATCGCTACGCCTTTCTGCTTGAATCTCTCAAGTATGATCGGGACGTACGCCTTTATATCGACGTCTGCAAGATAATCCTCGCGCAGTATCGTGTTGAAACCTTTGGCGATCTTCTCTTCAGTCGTCGCTATCGCGTATTCGCTCTTGAGATAGCTGCAGAGCTCGGGAAGAGTCATGTCCTTTGTCTTTTCTCCGAGATCCGGTTCAGGTGTTTTTCTGAGTGATGTTATATATCTGCCGGCAGCGCCTCTCCACATTTCGGTGGAGTCCAGGAGCGTGCCGTCCATATCAAAAATAGCTCCGCTTATTTTCATAATTGCTGACCTCCTGTATATACTACTATAAGCACCTCTACAATACCACTGCAACTGTGTATTGTCAATGATTTCAGCGCATTGCCGCGATTGACAAGCACGTGCATTTACAGTATAATAATTTGATACGACAACAGGTCGAAAGGAGATTTGCCAACATGACAGAGAACATGAATGAGGAGATTGTATTAACGAAAGAAGGATATGACAAGATAGTTGCCGAACATGAGGAACTCGTATCCGTAAAAAGAGCCGAAGTCGCAGAACGAATAAAAGAAGCGATTTCTTATGGAGATATATCGGAAAACGCAGAGTATGATTCTGCCAAGAACGAACAGGCTGAGCTCGAAGAACGTATCCACAAGCTGGAAACGATGATCAGAAAAGCAAGGATCGTTCAGGATGAAGATGTAAAGGGCGATATCGTGAATGTAGGTCTCAAAGTTCTTGTAAAAGATCTCGATCTCGGAATAGAAGAGGAATTCTCGATAGTGGGAGCTACAGAAGCAGATCCGTTTGAAGGGAAGATCTCTAATGAATCATCAGTAGGACATGCGCTGATCGGCCACAAGAAGGGCGACAAGGTAGCGGTAGAAGTTCCTGACGGAATCATAAACTATGAAGTAGTAGATATAATAAAGGCATAGTGTGCAGTAAGTTTTGAAGAGAGGTGTTTTGATTGCATTGGGCGGAAAAAATAGCAGACAGGATAATTAAGAGGAATCCGGACAAGGAAGAGTACGTATGCGCGGCAGGCATCAGCCCGTCAGGCTCCATCCACATCGGAAATTTCAGAGATATAGCAACGAGTTTGTTTGTTGCCAAGGCTTTGCAGAAAAAAGGAAAGAAGGCGCGCCTTCTGTTCTCATGGGACGAGTATGACAGATTCAGAAAGGTGCCTGTGAATGTAAAGGCCGTGGATCCTGATAATGAGTTCGAGAAGTATATAGGGCTTCCGTACACGTCGGTGCCTAATCCGTTCGATACAGAACATGCAAATTACGCAAAGTATTTTGAAGCTGAGTTCATGGAGTCGATCAAGAAGTTCGGCATCGAGATGGATTACAGATATCAGACTGACATGTACACATCGGGAAAGTACAAGGATGATATCATCGAGGCTGTGAAGAAGAGAAAAGAGATATTCGATATCCTCGACAGCTTCCGTACACAGGATGCACAGGAAGGGGAAAGAGATGCGTATTTCCCTGTAAGCATATTCTGTCCTGAATGCGGCAGAGACACTACCAAGATATTATCGGTTTCCGACGACTGCACTACGGCTGAGTACGAATGCGAGTGCGGACACAGGGGAACGTTTGACTTTACAAAAGACTTCAACTGCAAGCTCGCATGGAAGATAGACTGGCCGATGCGCTGGAGATATGAAGGTGTCGACTTCGAACCGGGCGGCAAGGATCACGCAAGTCCGGGCGGAAGCTACGAGACGAGCAGCGTGATCAGCAGGAAGATCTTCGGATGGGAACCGCCGATGTTCCAGGGCTATGAATTCATAGGCATCAAGGGATCGACAGGCAAGATGTCGGGCTCATCGGGTCTGAATCTGACGCCGGAGACACTGCTGAAGATATATGAACCGGAGATCATACTGTGGCTCTACTCGAAGACAGAGCCGAAGAAGGCATTTGACTTCTGCTTTGACGAGGGTATACTCCGTCAGTATTTCGAATTCGACAAGATGTACAACGAGTACATCGAAGGCAAGGCGAACGAGCATAATGCATCTGTCATAGAATACAGCCTGGTAGAAGGCAGAAAGATCAAGACAGTGCCGATGAATCTGCTTGTACAGCTCGGATCGATCGTCGACTTCAACGTGCCGATGATGGAAACGGTATTCGAAAAGATCGGGACACCGTACAAGTATGAGGATTTCGATACGAGACTGGAGCTGGCCAAGTACTGGCTGTACCAGTGCGCGCCTGAAACTGCGAACAAGCTGCGCGGCTGGAGAGACTGGGATCTTTACAATACACTCACGGATGACGAGAAGAAAGAGATCGCCCTCCTTTACGACTTCATAAAGGCAGGCGGATACACGCTGGATTCCCTGAACACGAAGCTTTACGACATACCGAAGGAAGTTTACGGTGCGGACATAGAGAATCTGAAGAAGATCCAGGGACAGTTCTTCAAGATCGTCTACAAGCTGCTGATAAGCAAGGAGAGAGGACCTAGACTTTACCTGTTCCTCTATGCGATAGACAGAGAAAGATTCATGCATCTGCTCGACTTCAGCTTCCCTAAGACTGAAGAAGAGGAGGCTCTTGAAAAGGCTGCGCTCGAGGCGGAGAAAGAACCGGAGAAGGAAGAAAAGGTTTATGGCGAACCGGATGAGGTGAAGCCGATCGTTGAACCTGAGATCACAGTTGACCAGTTCTTTGCAATGGACCTCAGAGTCTGCAGGATAGTGAAGTGTCAGGAGATCAGAAAGGCGCACAGCAACTACAAGCTGACGCTGTTCGACGGTCTGAAGGAGAGAGTCATCGTTTCGAGCATCAAGAACGATTACACTCCGGAAGAGCTGGAAGGAAAGAAGATCATCGTTGTTGCAAATCTGCAGCCTGCGAGACTGACAGGCGTAACGAGCGAGGGTATGCTTCTTGCCGGTACGAACAATGCGTGCGGATGCCAGGTGATATTCGTTGACGATATCGTTCCTGAAGGAACAAGGATCTGCTAACTGCAAATACTAAGGAATCGATGATGGCAGCCAGGCATCTCTTGACGGGATGCCCGGCATGCCATTAATTTTGTAAGATCACGATACTATTTGACCAATGGGAGAAAATATATGAAAGACGTTGAAATAAAAAGCCTGTACAGAGAGAGTCTGCTGCATGCGGACAGCGAGATAACCGTGCGCGGCTGGGTGAGAACGAACAGAGGCTCGAACAAATTCGGATTCATAGAACTGAATGATGGAACTTTTTTCAAGTCGGTGCAGGTCGTTTACGAGGCTGAGTTCCTCGACAATTTTGAAGAGATAGCAAAGGCGCCGATCGCGGCAGCTCTGAAGGTAACGGGCACTTTCGTGCTCACGCCGGATGCAAAGCAGCCGTTTGAGATCAAGGCGAGAGAGATAGTTATAGAGGCGGGTTCGGATGCGGACTATCCGCTGCAGAAGAAGCGTCACAGCATGGAGTTCCTGAGAGAGATCGCGCATCTCAGACCGAGGAGCAATACTTTCTCGGCGGTCTTCAGGGTGAGATCGATGGTGGCGTATGCCATCCACAAGTTCTTCCAGGATAAGAACTTCGTATATGTGCACACTCCTATAATCACTGCCAGCGACTGTGAGGGCGCAGGCGAGATGTTCAAGGTGACTACGCTCGATCTGAATGATTTGCCGAAGGATGCAGAAGGCAAGGTCGACTACAGCGAGGACTTCTTCGGAAAAGAGGCAGGCCTGACTGTAAGCGGACAGCTTGAGGCTGAAACTTTCGCACTGGCATTCAGGAACGTATATACTTTCGGACCTACATTCAGAGCGGAAAACTCGAACACTGCAAGACATGCTTCTGAGTTCTGGATGATAGAGCCTGAAATGGCGTTTGCCGACCTCAACGACAATATGGATACGGCAGAGGCGATGATAAAGTACATCATAAACTACGTGATGGAAAATGCTCCGGAAGAGATGGAATTCTTCAGCAAGTTCATAGATAAAGGGCTGATAGAGAGACTGAACAACATCGTGAACTCGGATTTCGCGAGGATTACTTACACTGAGGCAGTAGAGCTGCTGAAGAAATCGGGTGAGAAATTCCAGTACCCTGTAGAGTGGGGCATCGACCTGCAGACAGAGCACGAGAGATACATCACTGAGAAGATATACAAAAAGCCGGTATTCGTTACTGACTATCCGAAGGAGATCAAGGCATTCTACATGCGTCTGAACGATGACGACAAGACAGTTGCGGCATGCGACCTGCTCGTTCCGGGCGTAGGTGAGATCATCGGCGGAAGCCAGAGAGAAGAACGCTACGACGTGCTGAAGGCAAGAATAGAAGAGACGGGAATGACCGAGGAAGATTACTGGTGGTACATGGATCTCCGCAAATACGGCGGCGTGAAACACTCAGGCTACGGCCTCGGCTTCGAACGGATCATCATGTATATAACAGGAATGAGCAACATCAGAGACGTGCTCCCATTCCCAAGAACCCCAAAGACTGCAGAGTTTTAGGGAGACCTGCGGATTTTCCCCGGCTTCAGCCGGAGTGGAAAATGCGATAGCAGGGAGCGAAGCGATTCGGAGCGACGAAGGAGCGTTAACCCGACGAGGGAAGCGAGTCGCTGGTAGGTCCCCCGCCAGAGGCACAGCGCTTCAGCGCGTGGTGCCTTACGGCGCACGGCTTGTCCCTGCGAATCGAAGATGAGCAGCGGAATGCCCCTCGTCAGGATTGCCCGAAGCGGAGCGAGGAGCGCAATCCACGGCGTAGAGACGGGGATACTCGAGCGGGAGTCCGAACGAATAAATCAGGAGCTGGTGCTCCGGCATGAAGCCGGAGCACCGGCTCCTTTTTTGATGGCGCGCCCGATGGTAATGATCAGCAAATGCTGTGCGCAGCGATTTCAGCCATAAATCATAGTTATCATATGTCACATGGCTGAAAACTGGCAATTATATCTTGTACTACAGGCTGAGTGATGATGATTTTCCGAGAAGTTGTATAGCCAGCACGACAATTTCAGCCGCAATACCTTGTGATAGCATGCGAGGTAGCTGAAAACTGGAAATAGATACTAAATATCGGTTGTGAGTGACACAGATAAAAGCCATATAGCGGATCGATGAAGCCTGCGATTTACATATTTCAGCCATGACAGCCGGTGAAACGCACCTTTACGGCTGAAATAGCTGCGCGTAATGCTTCCTGCAGAAATCTTCGGCATCATATCTCCTTGCAGAATTTTCAGCAGAAATCCGCAGTATAACATGATATAATAAAAGACAGATATTAAAGATACGAGGTAAAACAGAATGAAAGATATATATATTGCAGATTTGAAAACGGGTCAGGATTTCATGTCATACTTCATCGTGAAGACCGTGGCAGTGAAGGTCGGTTCGAATAAAAAGGCATACCTTGATCTGCTGCTGGCAGACAAGACAGGCGAGATTTCCGCGAAGAAGTGGGATATCGCAGATGAAGAAATGCCGGGACTGCAGAAAATCAAAGAGGGCAGTGTGATCAAAGTGAAAGCGCTGGTCACTGAATGGAACGGAATGAAGCAGCTGAGAGTCAGCCGCATAAGACAGACGTCGGCAGAAGACGGCATCGTGATGATGGACTACATAAAGGCGGCGCCGGAAGACGCGGCAGAGATGTACGACTATATATACAGCAGAGCTGCAGCCTTTGAAGACAAAGACCTCAGGAACATATGTGTGAAGCAGCTTACTGACAACAAAGAAAAACTCATGTACTATCCGGCAGCGCAGAAAAACCATCATGCGGAGATGGCGGGACTGCTCTATCACGTCAAGAGGATGCTGATGATGGCAGAGCGCGCGTGTGAGGTTTACACTAATCTGAACCGCGAACTCGTGATGACAGGCGTGATCCTGCACGACATGGAGAAGATAAACGAGATCGATTCCAATGAACTCGGCATATCGACAGGATATTCTTTTGAAGGAAAGATGCTGGGACATCTGGTGCAGGGCGTGAGGACCATCGACAGGCTGGCGGCAGAGCTTGATATCCCGAGGGAAAAGGCTGTGATGCTGGAGCACATGATACTGTCACATCATTACGAGCCGGAATTCGGAAGCCCTAAGAAGCCGCTTTTCCCTGAAGCGGAAATGCTGCACTATCTCGACATGGTGGACGCCAAGATGTTCGACATGCAGGAAGCGGTTGAGAAGACTGAGCCGGGCTGCTTCAGCGACAGAGTGTGGACGCTGGACAACAGGAACGTGTACAGAGCGACGTGGTAGGAACTGGCTGGGCATATGTTGGAAGAAAAGCAGGGAACGATAGCTGAAATAATTTTTCATAACAGCGAGAACGGATATACAGTCGCGATATTCGAAACCGAAACCGATGCTTTCACGGCAGTCGGGAACCTGCCTGCGGTAACTGCGGGCAGGAGCTACATCCTGCAGGGAGAGTTCACTACACACCCTGTATACGGCGAGCAGTTTTCGATAAAAAGCTTTGAGGAAGTGATGCCGTCGACTGAAGACGGTATCAGAGAATTCCTGGCATCGGAGGCGATGAAAGGCATAGGCCGAAAGACTGCGGCAGCGATAGTTTCGGTTTTCGGCACCGATACGCTCAGGGTGATCGAGGAAGAGCCGCATCGCCTGACGGATGTCCCGGGGGTAGGGAAAAAGACGGCGGAGCGTATTTCGCTGGCATTCGGAAAGCACAGGGAATTCGCGAGCATAGTGCTGTATCTGCAGCAGTTCGGCATAAACGCTGAGTACGCGATGAAATTGTACCGCGTTTACGGGTCGGGGACGATCGAAGCGGTCAAGGAAAATCCATACAGACTGGTCGAGGATATTTTCGGCGTCGGATTCAAAAAAGCGGACAAGATCGCAGACCGGATGGGCGTGGCAAGAGACGATGAGTTCAGGATAAAGAGCGGTGTGAAATTCACACTGTCATACTTTGCAGGCGAGGGCAATACATTCCTGCCGCAGGACATGCTGTGTGAAAAGGCGGGACAGCTCCTGGATCTGCCGATCGAGCTGATCGGGGAACAGCTTATAGACATGGCGTTCGAAGGCGATATATATATCGAGAAGCTCGACGGGCGCAATGCAGTCTTTCTGGCGGCGTACTATCTGGCTGAACAGAACGTGTGCAAGTGCCTTTCGGCAATAAACGATGCGCAGCTGAAACCGGTCGCAGGCGGCATAGACAGCCTGATAAGCAGGACCGAGAACGCGACAGGGATATACCTGTCGGAAAATCAGAAGCATGCGGTGAAGACATCGCTGCAGATGGGAGTTTCGATCATCACAGGCGGACCGGGAACAGGAAAGACGACGATAATAAACACGATAATAAATATACTCGAGGAAAGCGGCCTTAAGACTGCGATCGCGGCGCCTACGGGCAGAGCGGCAAAACGCATAACCGAGACCTCGGGACATTATGCGTCGACGATACATCGTCTGCTCGAATACTACTTTTCGGAAAGTGAAAACATGATGCGTTTCGGTAAGACGAAGGAGGATCCGCTGGATTACGATGCTGTGATAGTCGACGAAGCGTCGATGATAGATCTGATACTGATGAACGGTCTGGTCAGCGCGATAAGGCCGGGTACAAGACTCGTGATAGTGGGCGATGCGGATCAGCTGCCGTCGGTCGGCGCAGGCAACGTGCTGCGCGACATGATAAGCAGCGAATACATATACAGCACGAAGCTTACAGAGATCTTCAGGCAGGCTAAGGAGAGCATGATAGTCGTCAATGCGCACAGGATAAACCACGGCGAGTATCCGGACTGTAATGCAAAGGGCAAGGATTTCTTTCTGCTGAGGCGTTCGGCGGAGAAAGAAATGCTGGAGACGATAAAAACTCTCTGCCTGAAGCGGCTGCCGGATTATTACAGCGACATATCGCCTACCGCCGATATACAGGTGCTGACGCCGGTAAGGAAAGGGCTGCTGGGAAGCATCAATCTGAATCGGGAGTTGCAGGACGTTCTCAATCCGCCTTGCGCGGAGCTGGAGGAAAAGCAGTTCGGAGACCGCATATTCCGTGAAGGCGACAAGGTCATGCAGATAAAGAACAATTACCAGATGACGTGGAAGAACCTTGAGGACTTTACAGAAGGAGAAGGCGTATTCAACGGTGACGTCGGCGTGATCCACCACGTGGACAGGGAATTCAATGAGGTCACAGTCGTCTACGACGAAGTCAGATACGTGACGTATAATTTCAATCAGCTCGATGAGCTCGAGCTCGCATATGCCATCACGGTGCACAAGAGCCAGGGCAGTGAATTCCCGATCGTGATAATGCCGGTGAGCTGGTTCCCGCCGGTGCTTGCGACGAGAAATCTGCTTTATACCGGCGTGACGAGGGGAAAGCGCGCGGTAGTGCTCGTAGGCTCAGAGAACAAGCTCGATGCGATGGTCGATAATGACAGGATAAATGAGCGGTTTTCAGGACTGGGGGTACGCCTGAGCCGTATCATGGAAATGGAGTAGAGATTTGAAAAAGGGGATAAAGGGAGAACTGGAGAAAATAAAAAACGAAGTGATGGAGGCTGTGTTTCCGTCGAATATATACTGCATATGCTGCGGCAGTCTGATAGACAGCACGAGACCGTATTCTCTGTGCGACAAGTGTGTCCGTAAGATACACTGGATCGGCAGCCGCACATGTGAAAAGTGCGGCAAGGCGCTGCCGGAAACGTACCGGGGAGACCTGTGCTATGACTGCATGACGTATGCGCATGATTTTCATAAAGGATACAGCTGCTTTACATACGGCCTGCACGAACGCGAGCTGCTGTTCGATTTCAAATACAACAACAGACGATATCTTGCCGGAAAATTCGGCGACATACTTTATGACAGAATTTCTTGTGAAAATATACATCCGGATGTTATAATACCGGTACCGGTAAGCCGCAGCCGTATGAAAAAGCGCGGCTACAATCAGTCGGCACTGCTGGCGAAACGTCTTTCGGAGCGGTGGGGAGTGCTTGCTGATGACGGTATCCTTATAAGAAAAAAGGATACACCGCCCCTGAGAGGGCTGACGCCGGCAGAACGCGAGGCGAAGCTCGCGGATGCGTTTGCGGTGGCTGACGGGAAAACGTCGAAAATAGCAGGAAAAAGAGTATTGCTGATAGACGATATATATACGACCGGCATCACGGCAGACTCCTGCAGCAGGGCTCTTGCAGCCGCCGGAGCTTCGGAAATATCGCTGCTCACTCTGGCTTCCGGAGGCAACAGAAAACCTTCGCTTTCATGATATGTGCGGCTTTGCATATCATAAATCATGGCATACCGGCATGCGGCATCGCGATGCGGATCTGCCGGGGAGTATCGGCATCATATGCAAAGCGACAGAAAACAACTTAATAAGAATGAAAACAGCAGTGCATATACATGGCTCAGGTCTGTGGTTGAAAGGCCAGGCCAGCTACGGGCGAAAGGTCCCACGTAAGCTGATCCGCAAGGCGGCAGTGATCATGGCGTAGTTTAGAAGTAAGTCCTCTGAGAAACTCAGGTAAAGGCAGGTGTGGGGGCAAAGACCAGGTCAGCTGAGCCATCTATGTGCACTGTTTTTATATGCATTTTATATTCTTCTGAGAATGTGAAGAGTTTCAGATTTTTCTGTGAACGATGCAAAAAAACTGTTCCACTATTCAGCAGATGTGCTATAATCAAGAAAAGCATCAGAGTGACAGCTGAAAAAGGAGGTTGCTATTATGAAGACAGTTATAAACGGTAAAAATTACACACCAAGTGACAAGCTCAAGGAAACTGTAGAGAAGAAATTTGAGAAACTCAACAAGTATTTTTCAAATGAAATCACCGGCAATATAATGATCATAAAAGAAAAGGGCGATTATAAAGTCGAAGCTACCATAAATGCAAAGGGAACTATTTTCAGAGCTGAAGTAAAAGCCAACGACCCTTATGATGCTGTGGATCGCGTGATCGACAAGCTTTCAAGCCAGATGTCGAGATTCAAGGGCAAGCTGCAGAAAAAGTACAAGGGTCATAAGGAACTCACTTTTGCGGAACTTCCGGATATCGAAGAACCTGAAGAATTCCATGTTGTGAAGAAAAAGAAGTTCGAGCTGACGCCGATGACGGTCGATGAGGCTGTCGTGCAGATGGAACTGCTGGCTCACAATTTCTTCGTATTCGTCAATATAGAGACTGACACAGTGAATGTCGTATACAGAAGAAACGACAATGATTACGGAGTTCTGGAGACTGTATACTGATCATAAACGGGCAGATGATCACTGTCTTTGATATATAAGATCGCAGGAGCTGCTGCTTCGCTCGTGCATGCCGCGATAAAGGCTGTGCAGGGCGGGCGGCAGCTCCGTTTTTTGTGCAAAAATGCAGCGCGCGTGATGTATGTGAGATATATGTGAAGTCTTAGTGTTTTATGGGCATTTCTATTGAAATGCTCTACTATATTTTGTAAAATAGAGGTGGTCGTTTAGACGGGAAAAGGGAGCAGGATAATGCAGAAATTTTTTGAGAACGTTTTTTACGGGGTCGGAATAAACGATGTCATAGACATCCTTATAGTGGCCTTCGTCATATATAAATTACTGGGTCTGATAAAGCAGACCAGAGCGGAGCAGCTCATGAAGGGTGTAGTAGTGCTGGTCGTGGCGACATTCCTTTCGGGACTGCTGAATTTACATACGATAAACTGGCTCCTCAAAGGAACTGTGGCGCTGGGAGCAGTTGCGATACTGGTGGTTTTCCAGCCGGAACTCAGACGTGCACTGGAGTACATGGGCAGGAGCAAAATAGTTAAAGCACCTCTTCGTGAAATGGATAAAGAGCGTGGCAAGCAGATAACTTCACATATCGTGAAGGCTGTCGAGACCTTTTCCAGAGACAGAGTAGGTGCGCTTATTGTCTTTGAAAAAGAAACGTCGCTTTCAGATATAATGGAGAGCGGGACTATAGTCGATGCAGAGATCTCTGAGCAGCTTCTCGGCAATATTTTTTACGAGGGAGCGCCTATGCACGACGGAGCAGTGATAATCCGCGACGGGCGTGTATATGCGGCCGGATGTGTGCTGCCGCTTACAAGGAACAATACGATAAGCAAGGAGCTGGGGACGAGACACCGTGCAGGTATCGGCATCACAGAGAACTCTGATGCACTGACGATCATAGTGTCGGAGGAGACCGGGATAATTTCGATGGCAAGTGAAGGGCAGCTTTCGAGGTTCCTCGATATCAAGACTGTCGAGAAAACACTGCTCAACATGTATCTCAATACTGGTGAGATAACAGGCACGATGGCTGTGATACCTAAGTTTTTCAACAAGATCAGGGGGAAGAACAATGCTAAATAACAAAACCTTTCTGAGAATATTCTCCCTTGTGGCCGCAGTCCTGCTGTGGATGTACGTGATGGGAGAAGTGGATCCGGCCAAGACATCTGTTGTAAGCAATATCACTGTCAGCTTTATGAATTCCGACATGCTGGCGGAGGAAGGACTCGCTCCGATCGAAAATGAAAATATGCAGATCTCTGCCAAGATAAAAGGTAAACGTTCACTCGTAAACGATGTCAAGAGAAACGGGATGTCGGCATACGTGGACGTATCGTCATGCAAGGAAGGAAAGAATACCGTGGAAGTGAAAATAAATACTCCGGACGGTATAAGCGTAGAAAGCACGTCGGACGAATATCTGACGTTTGAGGTGGAGGCGATAGAAGAGGCGGAGAAGCCTGTTTCCATAAGCTTTGAAGGCAAGAGCGGCAGCAAGTCAAAGGTGCCGTGGGTGCTTTCGTTCATGCCTGAAACAGTGACTGTGTCAGGTGCATCAAGCCTTATAGACAAGGTTTCGGAAGTCAGAGGAACTGTTTCAGTGGCTGATATGTCGGAAGATCACAGCAGCTGGGAATATGCGACGGTCACAGCTGTCGATGAAAAGGGCAATGCTGTTGCGGGAGTATCGGTCCAGGACGGCAGCGTGACAGCGGAAGTGAGGATCCTTACTGTCAAGACCGTGACCCTTGAGGTCTCAGCAGAAAATATGGAAGATGGATATGAGGCGGACAGCATCAGCGCTGACAGCCAGATAAAGATAGTCGCACCTGCAGAAGTGCTGGATCATGTAGACAGCATAAAAGGCACAGCTGACATGACAGGAGTGAGCGATACTGAAACTCATAAGATCAAACTGAATTTTGACCTGCCGGAAGGCGTATATTTATATAACAGTAATGAACCTGTGACAGCGAAGATCAGGCTCAAAGCGAGCTCGGACTGAGCAGGTAAACTGAAGTGAAATGAGGAGAAGAACATGGGAAGATTGTTTGGAACGGATGGAGTCAGAGGAGTTGCCAACTCAGAGCTGACTCCGGAACTGGCATTTAAGCTCGGCAAAGCAGGGGCACATGTGCTCAGCAGGGACAAGGAACGTCCTGTAGTGATAATCGGAAAAGACACGAGACTTTCAGGCGATATGCTCGAGGATGCACTCAGTGCGGGTATCCTGGCAGTAGGCGGGAACGTGATAAAGGTCGGAGTACTTCCGACTCCGGCGATCGCACACCTGGTAAAAGTCTATCAGGCCGATGCGGGAGTCGTGATCTCGGCTTCGCACAATCCTTTTGAGTACAACGGGATCAAGTTTTTCAACGGGGACGGCTTCAAGCTCGATGACAGCATAGAGAATGAGATCGAGGATATAATCCTGCGCGATATCGACGTGAACAGCCATATCACAGGAGATATGCTGGGAAGATGTCTTGAAGCTGACGATGATGCTGAAGAAAAATATGCAGAATTCCTCAAGTCGACGATAGACGTCGACATAAAGGGTATAAAGCTTGTACTGGACTGTGCAAACGGCGCGGCATACAGCGTTGCGGAAAAGGTATATTCGGAGCTCGGCGCTGATATAACGGTGATAGGAAATGAACCGAACGGTGTGAATATCAACGACGGTTATGGCTCCACACATCCTGAGAAGCTTCAGGAGAAAGTCGTAAAGCAGGGCGCGTTTATGGGGCTTGCATATGACGGAGATGCGGACAGACTGATAGCTGTCGACGAAAAGGGCAGGATCATAGACGGTGACAAGCTCATATGCATATGTGCAAAGATGATGAAGGATAGAAAACAGCTGGCGGGCGATATCGTGACGGCAACTGTTATGAGCAATATAGGATTCCATAAATACATAAACGGCATGGGATGCAGTGTTGAAGTCACAGGAGTAGGCGACCGCTACGTTCTGGAAAGCATGCTGAAGACAGGCAGCAGGATCGGCGGAGAACAGTCAGGACATATAATTTTCCTGAACCATACGACGACGGGAGACGGAATACTTTCGTCACTGCAGCTGCTGCAGGCAGTACTGCTGTCGGGCAGAAAACCTTCTGAGCTTTCAGATGAGATAGAGATATTCCCTCAGGTGCTCAGGAATGCCAGAGTTAAAAATGAAAACAAGTCGATATTCATGGATGACAGCGAGATAAAAGACGCTGTAGCAAAAGTCGAAAAAGAAATAGAAGGATCCGGGAGACTGCTGATCAGACCTTCCGGGACAGAGCCGCTTGTAAGAGTCATGCTTGAAGGTCAGGACGTGGCACACATCACGCAGCTGGCTGAGGGCCTGGCTGACATACTTACGAAGAGGTTCGGATAGGAGGAGAAGGAATAAATGTGCGGAATAGTTGGTTACGTGGGAACAGACCACGCAAAGGAGAAGATAATAGACGGTCTTAAAAGACTTGAATACAGAGGATACGATTCAGCAGGCATAGCGCTTCCGATAAACGGGAAGATAGAGATAAGAAAGCATGTAGGCGAGATAAAGAACCTCGAGAAAATAATAGGCGATCCGGAGTTTGACAGCTCAATGGGTATAGGTCATACTAGATGGGCGACGCACGGAGTGCCGTCTGATCTCAATGCGCATCCTCACGGCAATGAGGACAACAGCATCGCGATAGTGCATAACGGTATAATCGAGAATTATCAGGAACTCAAGGAATGGCTCGCTAATGAAAAAGGAGTCCACTTCAAATCGGAGACCGATTCGGAAGTGATCGCGCACCTGATAGGCGTGTTCTACGAAGGTGATCTTCATGAAGCTGTGAACAAGGCTGTTGCAGAGATGAGAGGCGCATATGCGATCTGTGCGATCGCTGCGGCAGAGCCTGATAAGATCGTTGCAGTAAGAAAAGATGCACCGCTCGTAGCAGGAATAGGCAAAGGATTCAACTTCATCGCATCGGATATCCCTGCTCTCCTGAAGTACGTAAGAGAAGTATATCTGATCGAGAACAACGAGACTGTGGTCCTGACGAAGGATGATATCGCTATCTACAATGATAAGGGACAGAAGGTCAAGAGAGATGTTTTCCATGTCACATGGGATGCAGATGCGGCAGAGAAGGAAGGATACGAGCATTTCATGCTCAAGGAGATCCACGAACAGCCTAAGGGCATATTCGAAACGCTCAACAGAAGACTGAACGATGACGGCAGCATCAATCTCGACGGGATCTCGATGACTAAAGAGGATATAGAGAATTTCAACAAGGTATATATCGTGGCATGCGGTACAGCGTACCATGCAGGTCTTGTCGGAAAGATGGTAATAGAGAAGATGGCAAGGGTGCCTGTTGAAGTCGATGTGGCATCCGAGTTCAGATACAGAGATCCGTTCGTTGATGAAAACACACTGTTCATCGCTATAAGCCAGTCGGGTGAGACGCTCGATACGCTCGCAGCGCTCAGAGAAGCCAAGAGAAAAGGCGCAAGGGTGCTTTCTGTAGTAAATGTAGTCGGCAGCTCGGTAGCGAGAGAATCCGACGATGTATTCTATACATGGGCAGGTCCGGAGATCGCGGTAGCTTCTACAAAGGCATATACGACACAGCTCATCTGCATGTACCTGATAGGACTTTATATGGGAAGCACGAAGGGCACTATCGAAAAGGACTACTACGACAAGGTACTCGGAGAGCTAAAGCTGCTGCCGGACAAGGTAGAAGCTCTGCTCGGACAGGAAGACGCGATAGCGGCACTGGCAAAGAAATATTACAGCAAGGAGCAGGTCTTCTTCATCGGAAGAGGTCTCGATTCGGGCGTGTCATATGAAGGATCGCTCAAGCTCAAGGAGATATCATACATAAATTCGTTCGCGATAGCAGCAGGAGAGCTCAAGCACGGAACGATCGCGCTGATGGAGGCTGACACGCTGGTATTCGCACTTGCGACACAGGACTTCCTGTATGAAAAGATGGTATCGAATGTAGAAGAGATCAAGGCCAGAGGTGCAAGAGTCATCGGAGTTGCAAAGGAAGGCAGAAAAGAGATAGAATCAGTCGCTGATGAAGTCATATATGTGCCGTACTGCATAGATGAGGTCTCACCGGTGCTGGCAGTCATACCGCTTCAGATCTTCGCTTATTATGTTGCAAAGGAAAGAGAATGCAATATCGACAAGCCTAAGAATCTGGCAAAATCCGTAACAGTTGAATAAGCGACGGACAATAAGCTGGAGAACAAATAACAGATGATACGCGCAGGCGGCGTTCAGGCGCCGCCCGCGCTCATAAAATAAAAGGAAATAAATTTTTTTCGAGAGGAGTTAGTAATGAATAACTATGATGTAAGGGATATTTCCCTGGCACCGTCAGGACACAGAAAGATAGAATGGGTAAAGAACAACATGCCGCTGCTTTCTGCACTGGAAGAGGATTTTAAGAGAGACAGACCGTTCGAGGGCCTGAAGATAAGCCTTTCAGTGCATCTGGAAGCGAAGACTGCGTATCTCTGCCTGGTACTTGCTGCAGGAGGAGCACAGATGTCTGTGACTGGAAGCAACAGCTTGTCGACTCAGGATGACGTTGCCGCGGCGCTTGCAGACAGGGGACTGCAGGTCTTTGCATATCACGGAGCGACAGACGAGGAATACATGAAGCACATAGAGATGTGCCTGGAGCACAAGCCTAATATAATAATCGATGACGGCGGTGATCTGGTGGAGATGCTGCACAACAAGAGACCGGATCTGATGGAAGAAGTCTATGGCGGCTGCGAAGAGACGACGACAGGCGTTATCAGGCTCAAGGCTATGGAAAGGGAAGGCGTTCTCAAGTTCCCTATGGTAGCGGTGAACGATGCAAAATGCAAGCATCTGTTTGACAACAGATATGGTACGGGTCAGTCCGTATGGGACAGTATCATGAGGAACACGAACCTGATCGTAGCGTCAAAGACAGTTGTCGTGGTAGGCTACGGATGGTGCAGCAGAGGTATAGCGATGAGAGCTGCGGCGCTCGGTGCAAAGGTCATAGTTACTGAGATCGATCCGGTAAAGGCTATGGAGGCAAAGATGGACGGTTATGACGTGATGACGATGGACAAGGCTGCGCCGCTGGGAGACATCTTCGTGACGGCAACAGGCTGCAAGCACACGATCACGGTACCGCATATGATGAAGATGAAAGACAGAGCCATCCTGACGAACGCAGGCCATTTCAATGTCGAGATCGACATGGCAGGCCTTGAGGCGGCAGCTGTGAAGTCAGAGGAGATGAGAAACAACATCATCGGATATACTCTCGAAAACGGAAAGATCATCAACGTCATAGGCGAAGGAAAGCTCGTGAATATCGCGGCGGCAGACGGACATCCTGCAGAGATCATGGATCTGAGCTTTGCAGTACAGGCGATGTCAGCGATGTACATAAAGGATAACTACAAGCAGCTCGGAAACAAAGTCATCGACGTATCAGACGAGATCGACGATGTGATCGCAAGAAAGCGCCTCGAAGCGTGGGGAATAGAGATAGACAGTCTCACAGACGAGCAGAAAGAGTATCTCGACAGCTGGCAGCTGTAGGCGCTGCAGTACAGATCTGAAAACGTAGCCTGATATAATAAAAGCATTAAAAAACTTCACCATGAGAATCATTGATTGCATTCTCACAGGTGAAGTTTTGTTTTAGGGTTATTTTATCAGCATCCCGATCCTCTCTCTTGTCCTGTCTTCACCGAGGATCTGCTGGATCTCCCAGATGTCAGGCGACTGGCTCCTGCCCATGACAGCGATCCTGATGACTGTGCTGACATGGCCTACGTGACCCTTGTACTGGTCCGGATTTTTCTTGAAATCCTTAGGTTTCGCAGCATAGCCCAGTTCTTCGCCGATCGCACGGATCTTGTCGAACCACTGGCTCTGATCGTCGCTGTGATCGTAAGTCTCGAGGTACTTTCTCAGTATCTCGGCAGCGTCTTCGTCACTTACTTCGGCAGGTATGCTGTCTTCGATGACGAAGTGATCGTCGAAGAAGTAGCTGATGAATTCGAATATCTGTTTTGCACAGATGAAATCCTTTCTAGGCTTCTTGCCGTCACGGCCCAGATCGAGTATCTTCTCTATATATTCTTCATGGCCTTCCAGGAGCGGCAGGATCTCAGGTCTGAATTCCTTTGCCCATCCGATGAGGAAAGCACAGAGGTCCTTTGCAGGGATCTTCACGAGCACGTCCTTTGAGATGTCATTGAGCTTGTTCAGGTCGAACAGTGCGCCGCCGCTGCTCATCTTTTCTGTCGTGAAGTGGAAGTCCTCTGCAGGTGCGTCAGGATTTGCGATGCGCCATTCTTCGAAGTTTGAATTCAGTATGGTCAGCAGGTATTCCTTTACAGCCTGAGGGTGATATCCTTCCTGTCTGTAGTAGTCGAGCGACAGCTCAGGGTCTTTTCTCTTGCTGAGCTTTCTCTTGTTGCCGTTGTCAAGCTTCAGGAGCTGTGCGGTGTGGCAGTATACCGGCATTTCAAAGCCGAGCTTTTCAAAGAGCTCAACGTGTATAGGCAGCGACATCAGCCATTCTTCGCCTCTGACAACATGAGTAGTCCTCATGAAATGGTCATCGATGACATGTGCGAAGTGGTAAGTAGGGATGCCTGTAGCCTTGAGGATGACGATATCCTGGTCGTTTTCCGGCATGGAAAGTGTGCCCCTGATGGCGTCCTCGACTTTTATGTGTCTGATCTCCTCTGACGGCAGATCGTGGTTGCCGGATGATTTGAGTCTTACTACGTAAGGCTTGCCGGCTTTTATATTCGCTTCGATCTCCTCATAAGAGAGGTTTCTGCTCTTTTCGGCATATTTTCCATAGATGCCTGTCGTCTCCTTGGCTGCCTCCTGAGCGCTCCTGATCTCGGCGAGCTCGTCCTCTGTCAGGAAGCACGGGTAAGCAAGGCCTCTTTTTACGAGGTCCTTGACGAAGCACTGATATATCTCGCCTCTCTTGCTCTGGAAATAAGGACCGTAGATGCCTTTTTCGCCGTCGAGGAGAGCGCCTTCGTCAAAGTTTATATCGAAAAAGCGCAGCGAGTTGATGATCGTTTCGACAGCGCCTTCGACGTATCTCTTGTCGTCAGTGTCCTCTATACGGAGGTAGAAAACGCCGTTTGACTGGTGTGCCAGCCTTTCGTCGACGAAAGCTCCGTAAAGGTTTCCCAGGTGGATGAAGCCTGTCGGACTTGGTCCGAGTCGTGTCACCATGGCGCCTTCTGGAAGGTCTCTTTTCGGAAATATCGTTTCATAGTCTTCGGGAGTCTTGTCTATAGCAGGGAACAAAAGCTCCGCAAGTTTATTATTATCCATATCGATTCTGCGGCAGTGCAGCGAGTTCTGTGATCTGCAGTCTGCTGCGGCCGCGTCTCCTTTCATTTGCATACTTATTTATTTTATCAGTTATCACGGCAGGTTGCAATAGAAGAAAAGCGGCAGGACAGTGTCAAGTTTCTGTAGGTTAAAAGATCGGAGACTGCCTCCCAGTATCCCATACTCTCAATAACCCGTATTTCCATATATCA
>NZ_JAOQJP010000013.1:73237-96417 GCF_025567305.1 Brotomerdimonas butyrica | reverse complement strand
ATTGTTGTCTTCGGCTTGTGGTTCGCTACACTTGGCGGTAAATACCCGTGACGGGACTTTCACCCGTAAGACTTATGCCATGCCTGGCACACTCGCAAAGACCCCGGTTCCTGATGGATCCCGGGTCTTTTTTCTATACTTAAAAAAGTCTATTTCTTTGTTTTCTCTTGTACAAACGGCTGATTTTGTACTATTACAGCCTATTATTCCGCATCGTGGAACTGCTGTTTCAGAGAGCAGAACCGGTACCGTTGACTAATATATTATTCAGAATTATTATAATCTCAGACAACAGGAAAGTACAAAAACAGATAATCAAACCCACAAGATCAAAAATAATAATGAGGAGGAAGAGAACATGTTACAGGTAAGAACAGGAAACAGTATCAACCCCGATGCAGCTGCAGCAGGCAAGGAAATGGCAGCACAGGTAAAAGAAAATCTTTCTGATATGAAAATGGCATTCGTATACAGCGGTGTACAGTATGACCAGAAAAAACTGCTCGATGCAGTCAAGGAAGAACTTCCGGGAGTTCCTCTCATAGGCAACACTTCATTCACGGGAGTCGTAACTCCTGAAGGATACATCACAGGTGAAGATGGATTCGCAGGGATCATGGCACTGTCAGATGCAGATCTCACAGTAGGTGTTGCCGGGATGCCTAAGGAAGGCACTGCAAGAGAAACCGGTCACAAGGTTGCCGAAAAGGCAATGAAGGCAGCCGGCAAAGACGAAGCTCCTGCATATTTCTATATGTCAGCTCCGTCAGGTGAAGAAGAGTATTATCTGAAAGGTATAACCGAAGTCATCGGCAGAGTGCCATTCTTCGGAGGAACTGCTGCCGATAACACGATCACAGGCGAATGGCTTCTCTACACAGATGAAATGGTAACAGCAGACGGCGTAAGCGTAGCATTCTTCTACACTGACAAACCTTTTGCAAATAAATTCACAGGAGCATACAACGAGACAGATAAAGCAGGCGTCATCACTAAGATCGAGGGAGACAGAACACTCGCAGAGATAAACGGCAAGCCTGCACTTGAGCAGTATCGTGAATGGACAGGCGCAAGCGCTGAAGATGTGGCAGGAGGCAATCTCCTTTCATATGCTATATGTCATCCGCTCGCAGTAAAAGACAGACTCGGCGATCTGGCAGCTATCAGACATCCGATGAACGGCAACGATGACGGCTCGATGGCTATCGGCAACAATCTGGCAACAGGTACTGCCGTAGTGCTTATGGAAGCAACTGTAGATGAACTGATCGAATCCGTAGGCAAGACGCTGGAAGAGCTGAAGGCAAAGATCGACGGTCCTATCGTAGCGCTCCACCTGGTACACTGCGGTGGCAGAAGAGCCGGTATCGACGCAAGGATCAATGAAGTTTACGATCAGGTAAAGGCCCATGTCGGCGACATCCCGTTCATCATGGAATTCACCTTCGGCGAATACGGATACGAGGACGACGGCAACAACACATGCGGAGGACTGATGTTATCCTTCACAGCATTCGGTAAATAGATCTGATGTCGGCCCCGTGCCGGCAGATATATGAAACCCTTTATCAAGGATAACCTGATGTCGGCCTACGACCGACAAATCAATGAAAGGAGTCAATTGCTATGAAAATGATAATAAATGGTAAAAAAGTGGACAGTGTAAGCGGCGCTACTTTCGATGTCATCGCACCTGCTACCGGCGAAGTGATCGAAAGCGTTCCTAAAGCAACCGCCGAAGACGTTGAAAATGCTATCACAGCTGCAGTCGCAGGACAGAAGGAATGGGAAAAGGTCCCTATCTCGCAGAGAGCTGAAGTCCTTTACAGATTCCTCGACATCGTAGATGCAAATAAAGAATCACTGGCTCAGACACTCTGCGCAGAAAACGGCAAACCTATCAATGAAGCCCGCGCAGAGATCGGTAACATCAAAATCGGTTTCTCAGGCTTCATCGAACACGCTAAACACTTTTACGGCTCGATCATCCCGCCGGGAACTGAACCCGGTCAGGACAAGCACATGCAGCTCGTAACGAGAGAACCTCTTGGCGTAGTCGCATGCATCATACCGTTCAACTTCCCATGTGACCTTTACGATCAGAAAGTCGCACCGGCACTGATGATGGGTAATGCCGCCATCGTTCTGCCGTCATCCGACAACCCTCTCACACTTATGAGACTGACCGAAATGCTCGTCGAAGCAGGTGTTCCAGATGGCGCTATCCAGTGCCTGACAGCTCCCGGAGCAGTCAAGAGCACTGCAGTTGCCGATCCACGAGTACACCTCGTAACGCTGACAGGAAGCACCGAAGTAGGTATCCAGACAGCAGAGACTGCTGCAAAGAACCTGACTCACACGGCCCTCGAACTCGGCGGAAACGATGCGTTCATCGTGCTTGAAGACGGCGACGTCGACCTCGCTGTAGAGGAAATGATCTGGGGCAGGATGTATAATACAGGACAGGTATGCTGTGCAAGCAAGCGTTTCCTGATCCACAATTCACTCAAGGATGAATTCGCAGAAAAGGCAGTTGCAAGGATCAAGCAGCTGAAATACGGCGATCCTAAGGAAGAGGATACTCAGATCGCATGCCTCATCAGTGAAAAGGCCGCTGTCAAAGTTGAAAAAGAAGTCAACCTTACTGTTGAGCAGGGCGGCAGAATCATCCTCGGCGGCAAGAGAAACGGCGCTTTCTATGATCCGACCGTTATCGTGGATGTTCCTAAGACAGCCGATGTTGCCAAGGATATGGAAATATTCGGACCTGTAGTTCCTATCATCGGATTCGATACTGATGAAGAGGCTATCGAGATCGCAAACAACTCCAAGTTCGGACTGTCGAGCTGCGTATTCTCAGCTGACCAGAAGCGTGCATTCAAAGTTGCAAAAGCTATGGAATCCGGCGGAGTCGTTATCAACGGCGCAAGCTTCTTCAGATCATTCGAAATGCCGTTCGGCGGCTGGAAACAGAGCGGCATAGGAACAGAGGGCGTTATGTCCACATTCAATGAAATGACCAGAGTTAAAAACATTACTCTCAAAAATATCGTAGATTAGTCCTGTGAGACTGATATGCGACTTTCTTCTCATGAAGCCCGGTGCTTTTCAAAGCTCCGGGCTTCTTTCTTTTTTGCAGTTCTCTCTTTTTTGCAGAGCGCTCCGGCATAAAAAGCGGGATATCATATGACGATCACTGTCAAACGATATCCCGTTTTTATCATACATATCATTTATATTCTGCATCATCATGGACCTGCAGTTTCCGATGCTTTTCGCGCAGCTATCAGCCAGTATACCCCATGTCCCTGGACAGCTGCCCGGCTTTTTCCATAAGATACTCCGCGATTTCCGGCATTCGCTCATCTGTAAGCACATGCTTTTCACCGCTGACGCTCACCGCGGCCACGATCTCGCCCCTATAGTCGTAAACAGGCACACCTATGCACCTGTGCCCTTTTTCATATTCCTCATCATCGATAGCCCATCCCTGCGATCTGACTTTATTGAGTTCTCTGTGGAGCGCATCCATATTATCTATAGTCTTTTCGGTGAATTTCATAAAGCTGCAGTCTGCCATTATCTCTTCAAGCTGTGCTTTCGAATAGCCCGAAAGTATGCATTTTCCGAGAGATGAACAATATGCAGGCACGCCGGCGCCTATCTGGCGATAAAGCTTCTCCGGTGTCGCTTTGTGCATTTTTTCTATGTAAATGACTTTGTCGCCTTCAAGCATGCCGAGATATGCAGACATTCCCAGGTGTGCGCTGATCTCAGCTATATACGGTCTCGCCTCGGTCTGCAGCTCAAGATGATTTATATAACAGCTTGCCTCCTCTATGAGCTTGAATCCCAGGCGGTAATTGCCTGAGACCGTTTTTGTAAGATAGCCCCGGCCGACCAGCGTCATGATGATCCTGTGAGCGGTGCTCTTGTGCAGCCCCGTCTCCTCTGCGATAGCCGTCAGATGTTTGCCGTCCTGTTCTTCTGCGACAGATTCTATTATATCCAGTGCACGTTCTATCGACTGCACTCCCTTTTCATCAGTCATCCTCATTGCCTCCTGTGACAACAGTATACCATCATCAGCTTGCCGCCGCATCTTTTTTCTAAATTATTTGTGGTTTGTAAAAATCAGAATCTCTTAATAATAGAATTCCGGTGCACCTTTATACTCCTGGATCGTATTGCCGCCGTCCACGATAAACTCCTGTCCCGTGATATACGATGCCTTGTCAGAACACAGGAAAACTATCATATTGGCGACTTCCTCCGCTGTGCCGCTTCGCTTCATCGGCGTATTGAATCCGCCCTGATACTCGCCTTCCGTCTGGGATGCAGTCTGTATCCATCCCGGGAGCACATTATTTATCGTCACATTGTACGCTCCGGCCTCGATCGCGATCGCCTTACTCATGCCGATGATCGCAGCTTTTGCAGCCGAATACGATGCCTCGCCCGGATTGCTCACTACCGGACCCGTGACCGATGAAGTGTTGACGATCCTGCCGTAACCCGACTTTTTCATAGGCCCCAGGACTTCCTTAGTCACATTGAACGGGATGTCGAGATTCCTCGCTATATCGTGATCCCAGCTTTCATACGACATTTCTTCAAAAGTATCGAACTCATCCTCAGAAACTCCGGTCTGCACCATTCCCGCATTGTTCACCAGCACGTCGATACGGCCGTATTCATCCATGATGTCTTTTGTGAGACGCTGCACTGCCTCTCTGTCCATCAGATCTGCGATCATGCCCTTCGCATCAGCACCGCCGGCTCTGAGCTCTTCAGCACGCTTCAGTATCCTGTCCGTCGTCGAAACGATGATCACCTTTCCTCCCAGATCACCGAGTATCCTCGCCGTCTGAAAGCCTATGCCGTTTTCACTGCCTGCACCTGTCACCAGGCAGACTCTGTCAGTAAAATCCAGAAACTGTTTCATCATATCCTCCTGCGCGATCCACGCTGTTTATCAGTTTTTCCCCTCTGCTCTATTTTTATATAAGCCCCCTGCACTGCTCTTCAAGCCAACCGGAAACGTCCTCGTCCAGCAGCGGCGAAAGCGTTTCATATACTTTTCTGTGATAGTCGTCCACGAACTTTATCTCGGGTTCTGTGAGCATCGACACGTCTATCGCGTCTCTCTCGTACGGGCAGAATGTTATCATCTCGAAAGCGTATTTTCCGTCTTTTTTTATGCAAAGGATCTCGTTTTCGGTCCTTATGCCGTACCTGCCTTCGAGGTAGACTCCCGGCTCGTCGCTCGTTATCATTCCCGGGACTATGTGACAAGCGGCGGCTCTCGGACTTATCGTATTCGGACCTTCATGCACGCTCAGCATATGTCCGACTCCGTGCCCTGTACCGTGATTGAAATCAAGTCCAAGCTCTCTGAGCGGCTTTCTCGCTATGATATCGAGATCTGCTCCTGTAGTGTTTTCATCGAAAACCGCCATCGCAAGAGCCACATGTGCTTTCAGTACCGCTGTGTATACTTTTTTACGGTCGCCGCTCACAGGTCCAAGCGCAACGGTCCTCGTTATATCGGTCGTGCCGTCATCGTACTGACCTCCTGAATCTATCAGCACGAAGCCTTCCGGCTTCAGCACTGCACTGCTGCTTTCCGTAGCCGAATAATGTATTATCGCGCCGTGTTCTTCATATCCCGCGATCGTGTCAAAGCTCAGATCATACGCTCCGCGCCTTCGCCTGCAGCTTTCCAGATGGTCGGCCAGCGAGATCTCCGTCACCTGTCCTGTGCTCACGCTGTTTTTGAGCCAGTACAGGAACTCCGCCATCGCAGCGCCGTCCCTTATGTGCGCATCCTCAGTCGCTTTTATCTCCGTGCCGTTTTTTACTGCCTTGAGTTTTTCCGCAGGGCTTTTGCAAAACATGCGGGTCACGGAATCCTGCAGGCTTTCGGCAAGTGCATATGATACCGAATCTTTGTCCAGCATTATCCTGCAGTCCGCAAGCCGCTTCAGATCTTCGAAGACCTCTGCATAACGCCTGACTGCAGTCTTTGCAGACCCGTCTACCGAAGATGCGCTGCGCTTTATATAAGAATCATCCATCACATAAAGGATGTCTTCTTTCTTCGAAATCAGTGCGAACGCGTAAAACACCGGCGTATGCTCAACATCGCGTCCTCTCAGATTGTAGATCCACGCAATGTCTTCCAGCCTGCTGACGAGCAGCCAGTCGGTTTCGTTCATCTCAGCTCTCAGCCGCTCCAGCTTCGAAGCTGTCGTCTCTCCCGTGACTTTGAGCGGTATCTCATATATCTGCGACGGTACGATCCCTGGACGTTCTTTCCATATATCTCCGACAAGATCCAGATCGTAAATCATCGATACATGATGGCAGCATACATCTTCTATCTGCTTTCCCATCTCATGGCTCACGATCCTTCCGTCAAAGCCTATCGTCTTAAGCGATGTCCTCGATTCTATGTATTCCATTATATCCGGCACGCCGTCGACTCCCATTTTCATCAGAGTTATCCCGCTGCCGTCGAGCTGCTGCTGTGCCTGCAGGAAATATCTGCCGTCCGTCCACAGTCCGGCAAAATCCTGTTCCACTACCAGCGTCCCGGCCGATCCCGTGAAACCAGAGACATATTCTCTGCACTTGAAATAGTCATTCACATATTCCGATCCGTGATAATCGGTCGTCGGTATTATATAGAGGTCGACCCCGGCCTCACGCATCCTTTTTCTGAGCGCTTCAAGCTCGCAACGCATCCAACCACGCTCCTTTCATTAGTGTGTCGATCAAAGATCGACATGGTGATTTCCCTGTAAAGGGCTTCATTTATTCGTCAGCTCTAGAACCCGAGCTCCTCGTCGATCAGTATCACTTCCGCCTCCATGTTCATCATCGGCTCCCACATCACGACAAGTCCCCTGCATATGCGGTCAGGACTTTTGCAGTCATAGCACTTGTCCGCATTGATGGCGCAAGGCGTTTTCCTGCCGAGCTTCCTGGCATTCTTCGGCGACGCGATATTCCTCGCACGCCAGAGCGCATCATCGTATGTCTCAGCCAGCTTGTTCTTTCCTACTATATAATACACCTTTTCGTGTCCGTAAAGCGTCGAAGCGACACGGTTACCCGCGCCGTCTATATTGATGATCTCGCCCGTCTCCGCAAGACCGTTCACCGAAGTCAGATACACCTGTGCCGATGCTGCATCCGCTCTCGTTTCAGGCCCCGTCTCCCAGTGCCAGTACACCGTACTGCCTTCCGAAAGCCGATCATAGAGCCCCAGCTCCTTTATCGTCATCGAGCCTCCGATACCGACGCTCTTTCCTTTGAGCTCTGCTGCAAGATAGTCCGCAGCCTCTTTGCCTGATCCGAAAGAACAGACCTTGTATCCTCTGTCTCTTAAATTTTTCTCTACTGTGCTGAAATCTGTCATGATTTATCTCTCCTTTGCAGCCGCCGCTCATGAAACCGCGATCTCATGCTCCGGCGCCATATCTTTTTTTCTCACATACATATAATATACCAGACATGCCAGCAGTGTAAAGGCTGCAGCGAATGCCGTAGAAAGGCCTATGTTGAAAAGCCTCGGCGTTTCCTGAACAGTCGCATACCAGGCACACGGGATCTTTACGAGAAAGATCGCACACAGCCCCTGCGCCATCACGAATGTCGTACGACCGCAGCCATTGAAATACCCCGTCATACAATACGCAGCGGAAAGCAGCAGACATTCGAACGACGTTGCTTTCAGGAATTCCGCAGAAGCTGCGATGACCGCCTGCGATCCCGCGCTTTCCGCATCGCTGATGAACAGCGACGACAAGGCATCCCCGTGGAAAAACGATATGTAAAACATGATGCATCCAAGCACCAGCGCGCTGGCCATGCCGCTCCACATAGCGCGTCTCGCACGTCTGAACTTTTCCGCGCCTATATTCTGAGCGACGAATGCTGAAACCGACTGCATGTACGCCATCGGAATAAGAAATATGAAGATCACCAGTTTTTCAGCGATGCCGACGCCCGCGGACGGAGTCACTCCCAGCGTGTTCACCAGCCCGATTATGATCAGATACGACACTTCACTGCACGTATCTGAAAGCGCTATCGGTGCCCCCAGTCTGATGACCGCCGCCGTCGTTTTTCTCCGCAGTCGCAGATGATGTTTCCTTAATGCAAAGGGCAGACCTTTGAGCTTTATCAGTATGAAGGACATGCATATGCTTACTGCCTGCGCCGCGACCGTAGCCACAGCCGCGCCTGCCGCTCCCATTCCGAATCCGTACACGAGTATGATATCACCGGCTATATTCACAATGCACGCGATCGTCACGAATATCAGCGGTGACCGCGAATCTCCCATTCCTCTGAAGACAGCGCTCAGCAGGTTGTATGCCACGATGCAGAGGCTCCCTCCACCGCATATGCGTATATAGTCTGTCGTCTGTGAAAACGCTTCTCCCGGTGCCTTCATCAGCGATGCTATCCCCGGCGCTGCCGCAACCATCACGATGCTCAGCACGATCGCCAGCACAGCGAATACGATTATGCTGTTTCCGACAGTTTCGGCTGCACCATCGTCATCGCCGCTTCCTATCCTCTGCCCGAGGAGTACCGTCGTTCCCATCGACAGTCCTGTGACTGCTCCGATTATTATCTGCATAGTCTGGCTTCCGGTCGAAACGGCAGAGATGTCCGCTGCCGTCGCAAACCTGCCTACCGCCCACAGATCCACTGCGCCGTAAAGAGCCTGCAGCACCATTGCAGCAAGCACCGGAGCAGCGAACCTCATCAGCGAAAACGTGACTGATCCTTCCAGGAAACTGTTCGATTCTTCCTTCATGCGAAAATCATTCTCCCTTCAGCTCTTCGAAATTTATCTCCGATATCATGTCCAGCATATCGCAGAACATGCGGATCTCTTCAACGGAATATTTCTCAGTTATCCGCCTGACCGCCTCATTATCCTGATACCTGTATATCTTGTACTGCGGTACCGCCTCCTCATTTACAGTCAGATAATTTTTTCTGCGGTCATCAGGGTCAGGAGTCTTCGTCACAAGCCCCTGCTTTATCAGCTCATTGACCTTGAGCGTAACCCCTGGCCTTGAGATGTTGAGCAGATCTGCTATACGCGAAACCGTGCATTCTCCCTTCATAGTAAATATCAGTTCAAGATACAGCAGACTGTTGTACGTGATATGTTCATCGACGAACTTTTCATTCATCAGTCTGAGATTGCACAGAGCTGTGCTGTAGTAAAACGAGTCGAGTGCTTTTTTAAGATTCATCGTCACCTCCGGGATCATTAACATAATTAAGTTACAATAATTATTATAGCCTAATTATATTCAGAATCATTCAGCTGTCAATAATATTATCCGAAATTATCCTTTACAAAACCTGCCGGGTCCGCTATAATCTACTAAACCGATAGGATAAGTAGATTATAGCGAAAGAGGTACTGAAATGACAGCACATACATCTGATAATATACAGCAGTGGTTCAGTGAAAACGCTCAGCAGGCACATGACCATGATACTTCGGAATCCGGCCGCAGCCATAGCCACGATCACCACCACAGCGGACATCACCACCATCACCACCACGACAAGGATGATTTCCACGATTACATGCAGGCAGTCGCCGACTACAAAAAAACATTTTCCAATAAGGAAAAAGTGATCGAGCAGACGCCTGATCCGGCCGTGCGCGAGCTCCTGCTGCACATGCAGGAGCTCGGTGTCGAAACCGTATTTGACAGATTCGACCTGCAGCAGCCCCAGTGTACGTTCGGTATCGCCGGTATCTGCTGCAAAAACTGTTATATGGGTCCGTGCAAGATCACTAAAAAATGTCGGCGCGGCGTCTGCGGTGCCGACGCCGATGTGATCGTTGCCAGAAACATGCTTCGCGCCGTAGCCGCAGGAGCTGCTGCCCACGGCGCAAGAGGCCGCGAAAGCATGCTCGCGCTGAAAAAAGCCGCAGACGGACAGCTCGATCTGCCGATAGAAGGCGAAGCAAAGATCAGGGCAGTCTGTCAGAGTTACGGTATCGATACTGACGGAAAAACACTAAATGACCTTGCCGGCGAAGTTGCCGACATACTCCTCGAAGACCTCTCGAGGACCGTTCCTGCTCCACATCGCACACTGCAGGCATTTGCGCCTCCTGAGCGAAAGGAAGTCTGGAAAGCGCTGGACATCCTGCCTGTAAGCGTCTATCACGAAGTTTTCGAAAGCCTGCACAGGACCAGCACCGGCACCGACGGGGACTGGCGCAGCATCATGAAGCAGTTCCTGAGAACAGGCGTCGCCTTTGCATGGACCAGCTGTCTCGGCAGCTCCATCGCGATGGACTGCCTGTACGGGCTCCCGGAAAGGCGTAAGACATATATGAACACCGGCGCATTGAAAAAGGGCTGGGTCAACATAGCAGTCCACGGACACTCGCCGCTTCTTGTCAGCGAGATCGTACGCGTCGGCAATTCGGACGAATACCAGGAAAAAGCCAGAGCTGCCGGGGCAGAAGGCATACAGTTCTACGGGATCTGCTGTTCCGGACTTTCAGCGATGTACCGCTACGGTGGAGTGATCCCGCTCTCGAATGCTGTCGGGGCAGAGCTGATACTCGGCACTGGAGCACTCGATCTCTGGGTCGCTGACGTACAGGACGTCTTTCCTTCTATCATGGAAGTCGCAAAGTGCTTCAGGACTGTCGTCGTGACTACCAGCGATTCAGCAAGGCTTCCCGATGCCGAACATTATGCGCTGGATCACGATCATTCCAACATAGACCAGATCCATGACATCGCAGTCAGGATCGTGGAGCGCGGTATCGAAAGCTTCACCGAACGCCGCGATGTGCCGGTCTTCATACCTCAGTATGAGATCGAGACCGAGGTCGGCTTTTCCGCCGAGTTCGCAGCACAGCATTTCGGCATGGACAAGATCGCCGAAGCTCTGAAGGACGGCCGCATACAGGGTATCGTCAATCTCGTCGGGTGCAGCAATCCACGCATCGTTTACGAAAAAGCTGTCGTAGAAGTCGCTGATATCCTGCTGAAAAACAACATACTCATAATGACTAACGGATGTGCGTCATTCCCGCTGATGAAACTCGGATACTGCTCCTCCAAAGCACTGGAACAGACCGGCGAAGGTCTCCGCGGTTTTCTCGGGGATGTGCCTCCTGTATGGCACATGGGCGAATGTCTCGACAATGCGCGTGCATCTGCACTGTTCAGCCAGGTCTCTGCGCAGTCGGGACATGCGATCAAAGATCTGCCGTATGCATTCATCAGTCCTGAATGGTCTAATGAAAAAGGCATATGTGCAGCGCTCGCATTCCGTCTGCTCGGTATGAATTCATATCACAGCGTTTATGCGCCTGTCCAGGGTTCTGCAAAGGTCTCGGAGTTCATGGAGCACGGGACAAAGGATCTCCTGGGCTCGGAAATGATAGTAGATACCGATCACATAGCGCTGGCTGAAAGGATCGTCAGCGACATCAGAAACAAAAGAAAGGAGCTCGGCTGGGATCAGCCGCATGACAGATAATACCGATGAAAACACACAGAAAAGCAAAAGCTGTATGTGCACTGCTTGTACTGGCACTGCTGGTCAGTAGCGCCGTATACTACAAATACGACGATGTTCATGCCGGCCGGACAGACGCTGCATCCGGCGCAGGACAGAAAGCACAGGAAGAAGTCACACTGACTATAGCGTATCTGCCGATCACTCACGCTCTGCCTCTCTTTGAAGCCAAAAAGCTTCTCGAGAAGGAACACAGCAACGTCAAGGTCGAACTTGTGAAATACGGCGGATGGAGCGAACTCATGGATGCACTGAATACAGGACGCGTCGACGGAGCTTCCGTACTCATCGAGATGGCGATGAAGTCCCGCGAACAGGGGATCCCGCTCAAACTCGCGATGCTGGGGCACAGAGACGGCAATGTCGTTATAACGTCTGATGAAATACAGACTGCAGATCAGCTTGCCGGCAGGACATTTGCCATACCAAGCCCTCAGTCATCTCACAACATACTGCTGCAGACACTGCTCCAGCAGAACGGCATGGATGCAAACGATATAAACATCGTCGAAATGGCACCTGCCGAAATGCCGGCTGCTCTGCAGAGCGGTCAGATCGACGGCTACTGTGTTGCCGAGCCTTTCGGCGCAAAAGCTGTCGACGCCGGTATCGGCCATGTCTTCGCTACATCTGATGAACTCTGGCCAGACTCGATCTGCTGCGGCATAGTCCTTAATGAAGATGCAGTAAGCAGCAAGCAGGATGCGGTCCGCGAGTTCGAAAGCATTTACAGAAAAGCCGGTGAAAAGCTCACTGAAGATGAATGCAAAACGATAGCCAAGGAGTACCTCGGCCAGAATGCGAATATCACCGAACTTTCGCTGGAGTGGATAACATTCGACGATCTCGACGTGACAGAATCAGCATACAAGACGCTGACAGACAAGATCATGGAATTCGGTCTCAGTACGGCACCGCCTGATTACAGCAGCTTTGTCGAACAACAGAAATGAGTTACAGGAGTTTAAAATGAAAAAAGCAAAATACTACATAATATCATTCGCCGCTCTGCTGATCCTGTGGGAGCTGCTGGCCGTATCCGGCGCATTCCCTGAAAGCCTTTTCCCGTCTCCGGTCCAGGTGGCAGAAGCTCTCGCTGCACGCATTTCATCAGGAGCACTGCTTCTCGATATAGGCGCCAGCATGTACAGATTCTTCATAGGATACATACTGGCCGTCGTGAGCGCTGTGATCCTGGGTCTGCTGCTGGGATGGTTCCGCCGCGCATGGAATTACGTTAACCCGATAGTCCAGTTCCTGCGCCCTATCTCCCCGGTAGCATGGCTCCCGTTCATCGTCCTCTGGGTAGGCATCGGTGATGTTCCCGCAGTCGTGATAATCTTCATCGCTGCATTCTTCCCCGTGCTGCTCACTACGGTGACCGCAGTCGGCAGCATCGATCCCGTATATCTCAAGATATCGGACAACTTCGGCCTGAGCAGATCACAGACTCTTTTCAGGATCGTCTTTCCTGCCGTGTTCCCGCAGATAGCGAATGCACTGCATATCGCGGTGGGTACAGCATGGATCTTCCTGGTCGTAGGTGAAATGGCCGGATCACAGTCAGGTCTCGGCTATCTCATCGTCGATGCGAGGAACAACCTGCAGACTGACGTCCTCATGGCAGCTATCATCGTGATCGGGATACTCGGCATCGTACTCGACCTCCTGATACGATACACACAGAACAACGTTGAACGGATCTGGGGATTCCGCACTTCAGAAGGGAGTGACAGCTAATGGCATTTATCGAAATAAACGACGTAAGCAAACAATACATACAGAACGACCGCGCATTCAAGGCTCTCGACCATGTATCTCTCGAGATCGAAAAAGGCGAATTCATCTGCCTGCTCGGACCGAGCGGCTGCGGCAAGACCACGCTGCTCAATGCGATAGCGGGCTTTGAAAAAACTGACAGCGGCAGCATCACCATAGACGGCAGTGCCGTGACAAAACCTTCTCCAAAATATGTTACTATATTCCAGCACTATGGTCTGCTGCCGTGGCAGAGTGTCGAACGCAATGTGATGCTCGGCCTTCTCGCTCAGGGCAAACCGAAGGAAGAAGCACGCGTGATAGCCGACAGATATCTCGACCTTGTAGGTCTTGCAAAGTTCAGAGATGCAAAGCCTGCACAGCTTTCGGGAGGCCAGCAGCAGCGCGTGTCGATAGCTCGCGCACTGGCAGTTTCCCCCGAAGTCCTGTTCATGGACGAGCCTTTTGCAGCGCTGGATGCCATAAACCGCCTCAAGATGCAGGATGATATCCATCGCATCGCCGAGGACCAGAACATCACTACGGTCTTCGTCACGCACGATATCGAGGAAGCAGTCACGCTGGCAGACCGCATCGTCATCATGGCACCTGACCCCGGCAGGATCAAGAGCATCATCAGAGTGCCTCTCGGCCGCGGTGACCGCGACCGTACTTCAGATGATTTCCTGGTTGTCCGTGACAAGGTCTTCGAGATATTCGAAATGAAGCCTCCTGAAAAAATCGAATACTTCATATAACATAAACGCTGCTGATGTCCCTGATCTTTCATGCCACCGCCACGTGATTCCTCGACATCAGCAGTTTGCATTCCGACATATCGTACTCGTACACGTTGTCTGACAGAAACTCCTCTTCCGGCACATACGGACCTCGATTGACGTCTCTGACAGTCTGCTCCAGCGCCCACAGATCTGCCGCATAGTCTTTCGGCATCACGATCAGCTCGTGTATGGAAGACGGCAGTATGTAGTAATCGCCGCCCATGTATTTGCCGACACTCTGTCTTACTTCATCCGATATTATCGCGGTGGCTCCGTATATATGCTTTTTCGTTGTAAGGATGAACACCGGCCCCTTTGCATCCTCCATAGCCTCCATGCTTTTCAGTACGAAATTCGCCGGCAGTCTCATATTCCTCATCGCAGCCTCATGCAGTTCTTCCCTGTTTATCCCCCAGATCTCCAGCATCTCGTCTCTTATCTGCGTCGCATAATATCCGCTGTCGCCATCACCGACCCTGACCTGATACGATATCGCGAATTCGCCCATTCGTCTGTACGGCGTGCCTGCCAGTCTGCGGCTGTTTGCATTGCTGTTGACGAGCTTGCATTCCACAAGCGGTTCGACGCGCTCCCAGTCATTCATGAAATCAGTCATCTCATTTACAGAAGGCATGTAAAGCGTCTCTACCGTCGACTCAAAAAAGAGCTTCACATCGGTAATGAGTTCGTCTAAACCCGTGTCATCCTCGTAAAGCGCATAAAGATCGTCCAGATAAAGACACGGCGCCATCGAATCGCTCTCTGTCCGCAGCATCAGTCCCTCTCTCACCGTATCATTGTTCTTCACCGCACTGTTCAGCTCCACATGCATAGGAGCCGAATCTGCCTGAAATCTCTTGTTAAGCTGTGATACCATGACATTTCTGAATCCCTCGTATGATAATGTATTACTCATAATTACCTCCTTTTGTACCGGTGCCTGCGGCTTTGCAGACTTATTGCCTTATTCGTTCGCATGACTGCAGACCGTATCCTTGCCTGCCCTGCAAAGCCGCGCAGCGTGCCTGTTTTATCCGCTTCGTTTTGATGTAAATTTATGGTAATGCATCGTTTCCTATTTGTCAACCATTTTTTTCTTAAATTGTAATTTTATTCAAAATCCTGACGGCCCACTGATGAGTTGCTAATCTATCCATCTTCTTTGCACAAGAAAAACGGCTACGTTTCTGTAACCGTTTCATTTTTCTTTTTCTATTTTGTCTGATACCCGCTGCTATTCCTGCTCCGACAGCTCGAAGTCGAACTTCATCGCCAGCGCCTCGAACAGCTCGTGCATCACGCGCATCGCTATATCCCTGATATCCAGTTTGCTCATGTATTCAAAGACTTCCTGCTGCTCGCTTTCCGGCACCTTGAATATACTCAGGTTTATGGAAAGGAACCTCTCGATCTTTCGCTCAAGCGTAAAGTACATGTCGCACGGATGTGCCATGAAGCCTCTCATTATTGCAGATGTGCCTATCTCCAGTTCGTAAAAATCGCTCTGACCGCAATCCGGCATATAAGGACCGAACAGCTTGTGAAGCTCTTTTGTCATCTTCTCCTGGATCATTGCAACCGTATCAGGCTGCGTGTAGACCTGCACGTAAATATCTCTTATGTTTTCATTGATTTCTGCCAGCGCCAGCTGTATCGCAGTCTCTACCGCATACAGCATCACAGGCTTTGCATTGCTCCCGATCACCTGATCGGCGATGTCGAACTGATTGTCAAACATGAAGTCGATCAGTTCATTCAGAACGCCACCCTTTGACTTGTACAGATGATAAAAAGTGCCTGCGCTTACATCTGCTTCCTTGAATATCTGTTTCGGAGACGTATTGCTGTAACCCTGTTCGATAAAAAGACGTACACAAGTCGAGAGTATCCGTTTCTGAGTTTCCGTTCTGTTATATCTTGTTCGTATTTTACACAACCCCTTTTCAGCAAAATTAATCAGCGTTATCAGTATATCAGCTAAATCCGCTAAATTCAAGGGTTTTTACGCAGGTGAGACGATAGACTTGTAGGGCCGACTTGTAGGGTACAATACATGTTTGACAAACCTACACTTATCCGTATTTAGCATTTAGCTGTTTACGAAAACGCTCAAGCCTGCTGACGGATCGGCAGCAAATGCTGCAGGTACAAAAAATGATCCCTGCGTCAAACGCAGGGTTTTTCTATGCAAAAACAGCGGCTGCCCAGCGCATGCTCTGCCTGAGAGCCGCTCTATATATTTTTCACGTGTGACCTGTTGTCTATATGCTAAATCACATACCCGCAGACGGCAAACATCACTGCTGAGATGCCTCCGCCGATCAATCCGTAAGGAAGCTGTGTGAGCGCATGTTCGATATTGTCTATCTTCACCATTCTGGAGACAAATACCGTCATATCTGTATAGAAACATACGTGTGAACCAAATGCGGCGCCATTTATGACAGCTGCCATCGTCAATACCGGATCAGCACCGATGGAAAATGCCAGCGGCATACCTATGGTCGCAAATACAGCCGTTATACCCCAGTTGCTTCCTGTAGTGAAGGTCAGTATACAACAGATTATAAATGCGAAGCACGGAAACAGCTCTGGAATCGCAAACGGTTCGGCTATACTGATTATATAATCCGGCATTCCCAGACCTATAACAGAGTCCCTCATAAGATATGCGCAAAACAATATGATCGCTAGCGGATACATCGAAGCGACTCCTGAAGCTATGGAATCAAGCATATCGTTCCATTTTGTAAGCCTGCTTGCCAGACTCACGGCTATAAGCACACCATCAGCAATGATAAGTCCATAAAGAAGATCACTGAAGAGAAATACCGAAACACTGAGTATCACCACGCTTCCGATGAAGCAGCATATTTTGAAAACATAACCTCTCTTTTCCGCCGTACCTGTTCCGAATTCTTCATCAAAAGCGCATATGCTGTCTGCCGCAGTATTCAGGCTCTCGCTTCGCTCGCCATAAAGTTTTCCGGAAACCGCCGCTTCGGCATATGCCTTCTTCATTGCTCCCAGCTTCGGAATCCAGCCCATCGTATAGCAGAAAAGCATGATTATGCCTATCCATGCATAAAACAGAAACGGTATAGTATGCAGGTAGATCTCAAACGGAGTTCCAAGATACGACAGCTCTTTGTACTCGCCAAACACTCCTTGATAAAATGCCGCCCACGATGTTATAGGGATGAGAGATGCAAATGCCACTCCTAATAGGTCCACCATATATGCAAATGATGCCCTGGGTATTTTATACTTGTCGTAAAGCGGCGTCAGCTGTCCCAGAACTGTCGTTCGCAGCGCATCATCGATAAAAAGCACTAATGCAAATATCCATGTCCACAGGTACAGACTTCTGCCTGATCTTACTTTCCCTGCGATAAACCTGAGCATAGCATCTGCCACTCCGGTCACATTCAGGATTCCTGCGAACACACCGATGAATACAAATATAAACAGCAGCCATACAGTATCCGCAGACATGCCTACGCCATAAAGACCATCCATTATGGTATTGAGAAAATCGCCCTTTCCCGTAATGATAAATGCTGTCAGAGCACCTATGACCAGCGCTGACGTTGTTTTTTTAGTTACTATAGCGACTACCAGTAATATAACTACCGGCAGCAGAGTAATTATTCCATTCATTACTTCACCTCCCAGTATGAATACTCACCTAATCACTGTACGGACTCCTCACAGACAACGACAACTTCATTCTCTGCCATTTTTCTTATTTCGCACTCTGTATATCCGGCTTCTTTCATTACCTTATATGTATCTTCTCCAAGCCTCGGTGAGGATTTTCTTATAGTTCCTTCTGTTTCGCTGAATTTTACCGGAATCCCGAAAGTCCTGAAATTTCCTACATTGGCATCCTCTACATCTATGACCATATCTCTTGCCAGAAGCTGCGGGTGTTCCATCGCATCGAGCGGTGTATATATCTTTGTTGCAGGTACATTGAATCTTACAAAGCTTTTCAGCAGTTCATCCTGCCTTTTTTCTGCCATTATCCCGCTGATCAGAGCTGTAAAAGATTCGACATTGCGACATCTAAGATCATTTGTCATAAACTCAGGATTTTTTATAAGTTCCGGCTTTCCAAGCGCTAAACAGAAACCAGGCCACATGCTCTCATCTGTTATCGTTACAGCTATGAACCCGTCGGCGCAATAATACGTATCATAGGGAACCAGTTCTGCGGGTCTGGCGTTTCCTGTCCTGCTTGTCTCTTTACCCGTAAGAGAATAAGTCAGCACGGCACTGTCCAATGTTGAAAACATCACATCGAGCATAGCAAGATCTATCCTGCATCCTTTGCCTGTACGTCTCTTCTCATAGCACGCAAGCACAATGGCAAGGCACATAGTAAGACCCGTATAGCTGTCCGCCACAGATGCTCCTGATCTGAGCGGCGGGTATTCCGGGAATCCGGTCATTTCCATATATCCACACATACTTTCTATGACATTGTCATACGCTGTATTTTTACAAAGCGGTCCATTCTGCCCGAATCCCGTGCTGGAGGCAAAAATTATTTCAGGATTCTCTTTCAAAGCAACTTCATATCCGACGCCAAGTTTATCCATCGTACCGAATTTGAAGTTTTCCAACACCACATCTGCCTGACGATAAAGCCGCTTTATCAGCTCTTTGCCTTCCATGGTATTCAGATCGACTGCAATACCCTCCTTGTTCCTGTTGTATGTAGCGAAATACCCGCTTCCTCCGCTCTCGGAAAAAGGCGTCCAGAACCTGGACTGGTCTCCGCCATCCGCACGTTCAACTTTGATCACCCTCGCTCCCATATCCGCCAGATTCATAGTACAATACGGTCCATTATATGCCTGAGTAAAATCCAGTATTGTTATTCCATCAAGAGGTCCCATTTTTTCCTCCTTTACATCTCCCTGCGTCTGATGACACCATGTTCTATCAGTCTGTCTATTTCTTCTTCCCCGCAGCCTATACCTGTCAGTATGCTCATCGTATCTTCGCCCAGCAGCGGCGCCGATCCCCGCAGCGAATCTTCCATGCAAGATATCTTTATAGGTATGCCCGGCATTTTGACTGCGCCTAACGCCTTGTCCTCAAGTTCAACGATCATGTTTCGGCAGTTCAGCTGTTCGCTCTCAAACGCTTCCGATACCTTGATCACCGGACCGCTTGGGATATTGAGCGGTCTGAGCTTTGCCTCTATTTCATCCCTTGTCATCGAAGCAAGCTTCACCTGAATGATATCTCGCAGGGATGAAAGGTAATTTTTTCCTCGGGATTCATTGGTAGCAAATCTTTCATCCGCAAGCAGCTCCGGCATGTCCATCGCCTCGCAGAATTTCTCCCATTGTGCATTGGTGGAAACAGCGGTCGATACGTAGCCGTCTTTCACACTGAACGTATCATATGGTGCTATCGCTCTTGATTTGTTGCCTTCTCTAATGTAGATCTCCCCGGTAAACATTTCATCTACGAGTATGTCCTCAAGCGCTGTATACATACAGTCTGCAGAGGCGACGTCTATCTGCTGCCCCTTGCCGCTTTTCTCTGCGGCCATTAAAGCGGCCACTATACCTGTAGCGAAAAAGAGTCCTCCAAACTGGTTTGCCATCCTGGAACCATGCGCTGTAGGCGGCGTGCCTTCATGACCTGTCACATCCATAAGTCCGCAAATAGCCTGTGCCGCAAGATCGCTTCCTGCCGTATAACTCATAGGCCCCGTCTTTCCAAATGCAGTATGCGATGCATAGATAATCTTAGGATTTACGGCCGAAGCCTTTTGGTAGCTCAATCCGCATCTTTCCAGCTCTCCTGCCGGGAAAGAATCACATACCACGTCTGCGGTTTCTATAAGTTTCATGATGATCTGCTGCCCTTCGCATGATTTCCTGTCGATGCATACACTCTTCTTCCCTCTGTTCATATATGCATGATATGCGCTCCCGTTTTTGTTCTTGGGAAAAATATCCCGCATCATATCGCCTCTTTCAGGTTCTTCTATTTTTATCACTTCCGCCCCGAAATCCGCCAGTAGCATAGTGCCATAGCTTCCCAGATGCCCTTGGGTAAAATCTATTATTTTCACACCCTCTAATATTCCGGTCATACCGCCCTCCTTTTCTGATCAAAACTTTATGTCCAATGTTTCGCTGTGAGCTGTTATTCTGCAATCACGAAAGTAACATCTCCTTTGACAGTAAGAACCGGTTCGTCAAACACCTCCGAGCGGTCAGTTTTCTGATTGTACTCAGAAGTTTTGTACATCTCATATCCATACAGTCTGGATCTATTGCCCTGCTTTATCAGCCAGCATACGATCTCTACCGCATCCAGCATATGCACCGGTTTAAGTATATTGCCTTCTGTCCTGACAAATAATCCGCCGTCCCCTCCATCGCGTATGTTACTCAGTTCTGTACAACAGTCTATACATTTTTCCATAAGCTTGCATCCCGAAATCATCTCTCCCGGATAGTGCATGTCCTCGCCGTGGATAGACATTCTGAATTTAAGTTCTGTAACATCCTTGCCCTTTTTTACTTCATTTAATAAATCTCTTTTTTCAGCTTCTATTCTTGCCATTATTTCCCTCCTGTTTCTTTGCGGATCTTTAACGATCCGCAGACTTTAACTTCTTGTCACATAAATATTGCAAGTATCATGCCAAACATAAACGGACATTTTTTGAGGATTTTGAGACGATAAAAATGCGTATGTGTTGACAAATGTCAACACATACGCAAGTTCTCATCCCTCTTAAGTATGTATTTCCGATATTGCAGCTATTATTTTCAGTCTATTCACAAATTTCTGTGCGATTGTTTACAAATATAAACTTTTTCCCAATCGTCAACTCTCAGCCTCACCTGTAACTGTCGATCATATGCCGAATTTCCTGCGCTTCTTTGACATAGTGGACTTGTCGATTTTCAGGGCTCTGGCAGCTTCGGATGCATTCCTGTTTTTTTTCAGTGCTTTAATTATGAGCTGCTTCTCGTACTCTTTCATCATTTCATCCAGTGATAATCCGGGGTCTTCACCGGATGTATCCATTGCTATGAAGCTTTCGACACCACTCAGGCACATTTTGACCTGAAAAGCTGTTATTTCATCTCCGGAATTACTGACTACGAGACGCTCAACTACATTTCTCAGCTCCCTGACATTTCCCGGCCACGAATAATGCTCCATAGCATGGATCGCCTCTTCGTCTATCGTCTTGTTCAAATCATACTCTTCGTTGAACTGCCTCAAAAAACGGAATACCAGCTGAGCGATATCTTCCCTCCTGTTCCTGAGCGGCGGCACTTCAAGCACAACTACAAAAAGTCTGTAATAAAGATCCTCTCTAAATGTTCCTTTTTTTATCTCCTCTCCTAGATCTCTGTTCGTGGCAGCTATTATCCTGACATTTACGGGAATATCACATTCTCCACCTATCCTTCTGATCTCTTTTTCCTGAAGGACTCTCAGAAGTTTGGACTGCATCGCCAAAGGAAGCTCTCCTATCTCATCAAGAAAAAGAGTTCCTCCGTCAGCCTGCTCAAAGATCCCTTTTTTCCCGTTTTTTCCTGCGCCTGTAAACGCCCCCTCTTCATATCCGAAAAGTTCAGACTCTATCAGAGTCTCCGGGATAGCTGCACAGTTGATTTTTATAAAAGCCTTATCGGCTCTCTTGCTGCTGTTCTGTATTAGATCCGCAATGACTTCTTTGCCGGCTCCAGACTCTCCTGTTATCATGACTGTTGCGTCTATCGCTCCGATATTTACGGCTTTCTCCCGCAGCTGTATGGTACTTATACTGCACGCCACCATTTCTGCGGAATTGTCTCCCCGGAAATGCTTTAGTTCGTTTTTGAGCCTGCTTGCAAATATCTTCTGTTCTTCCAGCGCTTTTTCCATGGCAGATACATCTGCTATATTCTTTTCTATACAGATGACCAAATCTATTTCACCCTCATAAAACAGCGGTATGCTGACAGCAAGCAGACTGCCGCCTTCCCCCATTTCTTCTATGACACTCTCTTCCTCGCGACTTTTTATAGCTTTGAGAGCAGCCGATTCGTTTATATATCATATATCAATAAGTTCGGTCATGTGCTTGCCTACGACCTCATCTCTGCCTAATCCCCCCCGATTTACGGATTGCTCATTAACGATCACGACAATCCCTCTGCCGTCTGTTATCCATACCCCTATCTTCATGCAATCTATTATTTCCAAAAAAGTATCGTAATTTTCCCTGATGAAACTGCTATATCTCATATGCCGTCTCCCTTTCATTAAAGATACTTATTCATTATCATGCCACAAACGACCTCTTTTTTCAAGACATAGCGATCTTCCGTCTTTGTTATCGCAGGTGAGACGATAGTCTCAACTACATAAAATATTGTTTATTTACACATATCTTTCCTGTAAATACGATAAAATGTCTCTGCACACCGTCTTTTTCCCGGTTTTTATAAAAAAATGATCGCCTTCCATCAATTCGATGGTAACATTTCCCGTCGTGTATCTTTCCCATGTTCCGTACCTGTCAGGCTCCACTATCAGGTCATCCAGACCGCCATACACGCTGATATCACAGCTCACCTGCATTGCCGGATCCGGCACGAAGCTGCTGACGAGTCCGAAATCCGCTCTGGCTATCGGCAGGAATATCTCGCGGAATTCCCGAAGCCGCATCATCCTGGAGTCAAGCGCGCCGAATGATATCAGCTCCTCACAGAATTCGTCATCAGTGAGATCTTCTGCTCTGATCTTTTTCATTTTATCCGATGCGCATATGTCGGGAGACGAAGATGTCAAGAACAGCTTTTCCACATGTATACCGTACTGCGTCTCGAGACAGTATGCAGTCAGATATGCCAGTATACCGCCCATGCTGTGTCCTGTGAACACCATTGGCTTGTCGTCAAATCCGCTGAGCTCTGCTGCAAATTCCTGCGCTGCGTCTTCCAGCGAAGAAGTGAAGCGTTCCTCCATCCTGACGCCGCGTCCCGGAAGTTCCACCGGATAGACTCCTGTCGTATCCGG
>NZ_JAOQJP010000013.1:0-72957 GCF_025567305.1 Brotomerdimonas butyrica | reverse complement strand
CGAAATTGCACATACCCACTGCACCGATACCTACATATTATCAAGGCGGCGCTCCAGCTCTGCGACTGTGATATCACTTTCCGCCGCAGCTGCCTCTATCACAGTCCTGAAATCAGATCTTATCACATCGATCTCGGCCTGTTCGAACATATTTTTCCTGTATCTGATGCTGATCGTCTTGCCCGGTTCCAGCGCCACCATGATATCTGCCGGAACGACTGCATCCGAATACCTGAAGTCCTCGAACACGCTGCCTGCCTGCGCTTTGCAGCTCGCGCCCGCATCACATCCGCAGCCATCTGCAACATTTTCCACATCAGCCGATGCGCTGTTGCCCCCGCTGATATCGTTTATCATGATATTGTACGGCATCAGCGAATAGTCCATGCCTTTGCCTGCCTTCTCCGCATACACGTTGAACGGCAGCGACGAATGCGCGAGACTTTCCTTTATATTCTGTCCGGTCTGGTAAACCAGCTCGGCAAATTTCATACTGCTGTCGGTATGCGTGCACTCCATCGAGCTCACCGCGAAGCAGCCTATCGTATTTTCGAATGCAGCCAGGTTCCTTCCCGCATATCCGAGTCCGACCGCAGTGTGGCGATCCTCGAAGTAGTATTTCATCAGCACGTTCACCGCTGCTGCGATACCGTCATAGATCGTGGACGAGCTTTCGGCACACATGCGCTCAAGCTGCTGCATCACTTTGCGGTCGATGCCGGTATCCACCGATGCGCCCCGGTAGTCACCCCATTCGCCTGAAGCTTCCGTGAATCTGTGCGGAGTCAGCCTGTCGAGCTCTTTTTTCCAGAATTCGAAATCATCGCTGAACGAACCTGCCGCAAGGCTTTCCTCCTGCCATACCGTATAATCATTGTACAGCATCCTGCCTTCACGCGCCACCGCTTCATCCGTTCCGGACATTTCCGGCGCATCCGGCACATCAGCCGCATCAGCTGCAGCGCCTTTGCCCGGCACTCCCGACTCTCCCGGCATTCCAGCCGCGCTGCCGCTTTCCGTATAATAGCCCTCGAGCTCGTCGAGCAGCAGCTTCACCGAATGCGCGTCGGAAATTATGTGATGTATGCCGAACGCGACTACAGCCTTTCCGTCGGCAGTCTCCGCCGAGCGGAATGAGAACAGCGGGAAGCTGTCGAAGCTGTACGCCTCTTTTCTCACCGTTTCCTCGAGCTCTGCCCTGACATCATCAATACCCGCATCCGTTTTCACATGCTGTACCTCGTACTCAAACGGTTCTTCATATCTCAGATACGGCTCGTAGTTTTCCTCGAAGATCCTCGTCCTGAGCTCCGGATTGCTGCTTATCAGCCTGTTCACCGCAGTTTCCATGCGCCTGTGATCGAAGCTGCCGCTGTCGATCGTGAAGCTTCCCGCCAGCATGAATATCTCCGACGAATGCTGCATCTGCGCAGCCTTTGCCTGGAACCACATGCCCTTCTGGATCAGTGAAAGATCCATCCTGTCGCTGATCTCATTGTGTCTCGCCTCGACGATGACTTCCGCACCCTCGCCTATATGCTCCGCGAGCTTTTCCACGGTCGGGAACCTGAATATATCGGTGAGCTGCACGTTCGGATCGACTTTCTCGGTGATCTCGTGGAGCAGCTTTATCGCCTTGAGCGAATCTCCGCCGGCTCTGAAGAAATTGTCGCCGGCTGTGATATCCGAACGGTTCAGGTTGTCTCTGTATATCTCCATCAGCGCCGATTCGATGCGGTTCAGCGGTCTGTCAGATGTCGCCTTTTCTGCCATCAGCGCCTCGGTGTCGATCTGCGAAGCCAGCTTTTTCCTGTCGATCTTGCCGTTCGATGTCACCGGCATCTCGCTCACCCGCGTGTAAACTGCAGGCAGCATGTATTCAGGCAGCTGCTTTTCCAGCTCTTCTCTGAGCGCTTTCTCGTCAAAGCCCTCGCCTGCCGCGTAGAACAGCGCGATCATGCCGGCCTCCTCGGAATACACCGCGACAGCCGAGCTCACCTTATCGACGCGCAGACAGCATGTCTCTATCTCGCCGAGTTCGATACGCTTGCCGTTTATCTTGATCTGATCGTCGTTCCTGCCGAGGATATCTATCTCACCGTTCGGAAGGTATTTGCCGAGATCGCCCGTATTGTACATCAGATTTCCCGTGTACGGGTTCGTTATGAACACCTGCTTCGTCTTTTCCTCTTCCTTCAGGTATCCACGACTGACATTGATGCCCTCCGTGTACATCAGTCCCTGCACGTCGCACGGGCAAAGCTGCAGATCGTCGTTCATCACAAAGTATTTCACGTTATCCACGCCTCTGCCCTGCGGGATCCTGTCTCGCTTCTGGTCTTCCTCCTGATATTTGTGGTATATCGACCAGATCGTCGCCTCGGTAGGTCCGCCTACATTGTATATCTCTATCTCCGGATTCAGTTTCCTGAGTCTCGTTGGTATGCTCTTTTTCAGCTTTTCGCCGCCCATCAGTATCACTCTGAGCGATGTTATGTCGGCATCGCCGGAATAGTCCGCCGCCGTCAGCATCATTTCAGTGATAGCCGGCACTGAGTTCCAGAGCGTCACCTTGTGATCTCTGGTTATTTTGAGCCAGTTGTCCGGATCCTTCGTCTTGTCCTTGTCAGGCAGCACGACAGCAGCGCCCTCCGCCAGTATGCCGAATATATCGTATATCGACATATCGTGGCACAGGTTCGTGAGCGATATCATCCTGTCAGTCTCTGTCAGATGCAGCAGTTTCCTGGTGAAAGCCATACAGTTTATCAGTCCCGCCTGATGGAGCATAACGCCTTTCGGCATACCCGTCGAGCCTGATGTGTAAATGATCCCGTAAAGGTCGTCCAGGCTGTATTCAGGTCTCACGAATCCATTTTTGCCCGGCACTTCACCCGGCGTCATTTCGCCGGTATCCACTACGATACACGTATCCTTTATCTCAGGATATGTCGCAAGCATCTGGTGGTCAGTCAGTATCGCAGCCGCCTCAGTCTGCTCGAAGCAGTACGCGATCCTCGACGACGTGTTCTGTGTATCGAGAGGCACGTATGCCGCTCCGCAGAGCACCGTTCCTATCACGGATGCGACCTGATCGAAGCACTTGTCCATCAGGATCACCGCTCTGCCGCCCTGTCTGAGGCCGAACTCCTGCAGCTTCGCCGCGATCTCGTACGATCTGCCGAGCAGCTCGTTATAAGTGTATTCTCTGCCGCACGATATCACTGCGACATTTTCCCCGTGTGCAGCAAAGCTGTCGAGCAGCATCTCCGCCAGCGGTCTGTACTCCACTTCCGTCACAGGTCCTGCAGCCGAATCCAGATCGACAGGGAAAGCGCTGACAGGCTCGATCGCCGTGTTATCCCACGCGTCATCGTGGAGCGCCAGCCTGCGTATCTCGGATACGAGCGTGTCTATCATGGCGTTCACAGTGTGATCCTCGAAAAGATCAGCCACATAGTCCCAGCTGAACTGGATCCTGCCGCCGCTTTTCAGCACGATGGCGTCTATCCACACCTGACTCGTATGAGTCTGGAAAAATACCTTTTTCACGTATTCGTAGCTGTGCTCCGGCACGTCCACAAGGCTCGTGAACACCACAGGTGTAGCGTTGCCCAGCGTCCCTCTCTGCTTCGACATCTCGCGGATCACATCCATGCCGCTGAACAGGCTGTTGCCGATCAACTGCTCCATGTGTTCCTGGTTCCTGTGCGCCTCCTGCCCGAATCCGAGCGTGCGGTCGTACTTCATGTCGAATATGATGAAGTCCGTGCAGATGCCGAATGTGTCCTCAAAATCCGCCTGTTCGAAGAATCTCTTTATCATCGGGATGTTTATCACGAATCGGTTCTGTCTGCTCCATCTCGCGAGCACCCTGCCGAACACCGTCATCATAGCGTTCGACGTCGTGATACCGTGCACTTTGCACTTCTTCTCGAAAGCGTTCCACTCGTCCATCCCCATGTATCTGTCGAGGTTCTTTATGGACGGATCGCAGATGTCGTCTGCCGCCTTTTTCAGCGGAAGCTCCGGCACTCCCGGAAGCTCCGGCAGCCTTTCCATCCAGAAATCCCTGGCCTTTTCATAAGCCTCGCCCGTCTTGAGACTGTTCACGAAGTTGACGTAGTCTCTGAACAGGTACTTCTCCTCCGCAAGCTGCTGCGTTTCGTCTTTCCACAGCGCGTCGAAATCGCGGAGCAGTATGTCCTGGCTCCAGCCGTCTGCCACGAAGCCGTCGAGGTACAGTCCGACTCTGGCGCTGTCGTCTCCGGTCAGCACCACCGTGACTCTCGCCAGCGGGCTGTCCGTGTAATCTATATCTATGCTGTTTATCACTTTTCTCGCAGCCACGATCGTGCGCTGCTTTCCTTCTTCGTCGAGCTGTGAAGCGTCTGCGAACGTTATCATGTCTTCCGTTATGATCTGCTGCGGCACGATCCTCTGTGTTCCCTCGTCGGAAACTCTGAGTCTGAGCGCATCGTGGGCTTCTGTGATCCTGTTGAGGACTCTCACGAATTTCGCCTTGTCGAAGTCCTTGATGTCTACTTCTATGTAAAGGTGCGTAGGCGTCGTACCGAGGTGCATGTTGTCCATACGTCCGAAGTAATATGCCTGCTGCATGCCTGTGAGCGGGAAGTCGTCGAATCTGTGCTCTCTGTCGCTTGCAAAGCTGCACGTCTCCGCCGGCTCCACTTCTGCTCTTATCATCGCGAGCAGGTCGCCGAAGCTGTTCTTCTTCTGGAAGTCTATGAACGAGATGTTCACTCCGAATTCTTCTTTTATCTTCTTCAGCATCACAAGGCTCATTATCGAGTGGCCGCCGAGCTCGTTGAATGTCTCGTCAGCTCCGAAATCAGGATCCACGTCGAGCACTTCCGCCCAGATGCTCCTGACTTTGCTTTCGATGCTGCCCGCAGCATTTCCACCGTTTCCTGCACCGCCGGCACCTCCTGCTTCTCTGCCGTTTCCTGCCGCCTGTGCAGCCGGTCCCGCTTCTGCTCTTATCATCGCAAGCAGATCACCGAAGCTGTTCTTCTTCTGGAAGTCTATGAACGAGATGTTCACTCCGAATTCTTCTTTTATCTTCTTTAGCATCACAAGGCTCATTATCGAATGACCGCCGAGCCCGTTGAACGTCTCGTCAGTTCCGAAATCGGGATCCACATCAAGCACTTCCGCCCAGATGCTCCTGACTTTGCTTTCGATGCTGCCCGCAGTGCTTCCGCTGTTCCCACCGTTTCCGGCGCCAGCGGCACCGCCCGCTTCGCCGCCTGCGGCTCCTGCCGTGACGTTCTCACCAGCCCCTGCACCTGCCGGCGCGCTGCTTCTTTCCTTGTCGAGCATGACCTCCAGCGCTCTCCTGTCGATCTTATGGTTCGCAGTCACCGGTATCTCGCTGACACACAGCCACTTGCCCGGCACCATGTACTCAGGCAGGAACTCCAGGCTGTACGATCTCAGGCGTTCTCTGCCTATCTCTCCGCCGTCCGCCGGTACGTAAAAGCATGCGATGTATCCGCCGGTCTCCCTCTTGTGGTAAAGCACCGCGCAGTCCGCGATCTCCGGCATTTCCATCAGATGATGCCTTATCTCGTCAAGCTCTATCCTGAAGCCTCTGTGCTTGATCTGAAAATCCTTTCTTCCCGAGCACAGGATATAACCTTCCTCTGTCCACATGCCGACGTCTCCCGTCTTGTACATGATCTTGTCCGGATCGAGCACTGACGGAACGAACGCCTTCGCCTGCTGCTCCGGCTCGTTGAGATATCCCTTCGCCAGATGCACGCCCGTCACGCAGATCTCGCCTTCCTCGCCGATGTCCGCGATCGTGCCGTCTTCCCTGAGGATCAGCACCTTCGTGTTGTATATCGGCCTTCCGATCGGTATGTCGTCGTACTCGCCGTCGAGCTTTATGATCGTCGAATACACGGACGCCTCGCTCGGGCCGTACGCATTGAATATCTGATATGATTTCTTTCTGTATTTGAGCATCTTCTCCCCGCCTGCGATCAGCGTGTGCAGCACGGGGTTCTCAAGATCGATGAAATGATGATACAGCGTAGTCGGCAGCTCCTGTATGGTTATGCCGTTTTCGATCATGTATCCGTTCAACGTAAAGATGTCCGCCTTCATCTCGTCCGGGATGAAATGTATCTTCGCGCCTGCCATCATGAACGGGAACATATCTATGATCGAAGCATCGAAGCTGCAGTTGTGCACGGCGCACGTGCTGTCATCCGGAGTTATGTCAAAGTACAGTCTGCAGCACCAGCACAGATTTCGCAGTCCCAGATCGGGTGAAAGTACGCCTTTCGGCTTTCCGTTCGAGCCGGACGTGTGTATGATGTAGGCGATGCTGTCATCAGTTCTTCCTGACGGTGTAAAGCCGCAGTCTGCCTTTTCCAGCTCGCTCATCGTCCGTATGAGCACCTTGTCTGCCGGCACACCGCACTTCGATGCGATCAGCTCCGCGTCAGCTCTGTTCTCCTCATCGGTGAGTATGAAGCCCGGCTTTACATTGGATACGATCTCCATGTTTCTCTTCACCGGAGTGTTCATACCCAGCGGCACGTAAGTCCTGCCCGCCTTTATTATTCCTGTCACGTATGCCAGACGCTCCGCCCTGTTTCCGACCAGGACGCACACGTTCTGGTCCTCTGCGGCTCTCACGATATCGCTCACCGCGTTGGACGCAGCCTCGAGCTGCGCATATGTGAACACTCCGCTCTGATCCTTCGCCGCCACGCACTCTGCGTTTTCCGTGAAACGCTCATGCAGCAGCACATCGAGACTGCCCTTGTACCCGATCTCAATATCCGTATCGTTCCACTCGATCAACTTTTCGTTCATAACCAACCCTTTCTATGTCAAAGGGATATATGCTCTCTGATATATCCGATAACTTCATCTATATTGTCTTCTATGAAAAAATGCCCGCCTTCGAACTCTCTGAAGCAGGCTCCCGACTCGGTGCAGTTTTCCCACGAATGCATGCTTTCTATCGTCTCCATGGGATCCTCCGTGCCGCACAGCGCCGCGATCGCAGCGCCCGTCCTGATGCCGTCGTATTCGTAGTTCTCGCTCAGCGTGAAATCCGCCCTGAGCATCTTGAAAAATATCTCCATGAACTCGGGATACTGCAGTATCTCGCTGTTTTCATCTATCGCTCCGTAGTCCCTGACGCGTGCGAAAAACGCATCGTCGTCCAGATCCTCCGATCTGACTATGACTCTGTCGGCCTCGATGTCCGTCGAAGCGATGAATACAGTCTGCGCGTGCCGCCCTCTCCGCTCCAGCTCCTTGGACAGCTCGAATGCCAGCGTGCCGCCCAGACTGTGCCCGAACAGCGAGAACCTGCCGTCTTTCAGATATGGCTCGACCGCATCGGCTATCTCTCTCACGGCTTTCGGAAAATCAGTCATCAGATCCTCGCAGATGCGTTCCTCCCTGCCCGGCAGCTGCACGGGCAAGATCTCGAGATCCTCTCCCGCACTTTTCTGCCATCTGGAAAACGCACTCGCGCTGCCTCCGGCGTGAGGTATGCACACGAGCTTGTATCCGTCCTCCGTGATGCCGCGGCAGCAGCTGATATATGGTGTGCTGATCTCCATCGCGCTACCTCCATGCTCTGATGCTGAAACGCTCACAGCATTCGTTCTCTGCCGGAGACGCCACTGTCCTGTATCCGCGCTCCTCAGCCATGCCGCACACGTCTTTGATGAAGACTGCTTCTTCAGGGCACTTTTCTCCAAAGAGCCTTTCCTTCAGCTCTCCGTGCAGCCTGCTCGTGAATCCTGTTATCTCGAGGCAGTCGGCATCGCTGTTCTCCTCGAGCAGCTTCGCGAAATCTGCAAGATCACCGCTGCTCATCTCAAGCTTCCTGTACTCAGGTGCTTCGTATTCGTCCAGGAATATCATCACGCCGTATCTGTAAAGGTTCATCTCCGTTTCGGCTTTTCCCTTTTTCATCATGAATTCGATGTGCTTTATCCTCGGATTCGCTGCAGCCAGATCTTCAAAGAACTTTTTCGGGATGTAAAACTCGAAGTCTTTCTTCTCTCTCGTCTTTATCTTTTCCCCGAGGTCGTCCACCGGTCCGCCCCACAGCTCTATCGTCCTGTAGAACATCTCCTGCAGCGCTGCTGACTTGATGTCTCCGAGGTATACCTTTCCGCCGTGTCTCACTCTGCTTATCAGCCTGTTCACATAATCCGCGAACATCTCCGCAGGTCCCATGTACTGAGTCGCGGAGTTTATGAAGCCGATGTCGAAATCATCGTATTCTATGGAATCTACGTCCTTCGCCTCCATCACCCCGAATCTGCTCATCGCCTTCTGCTTTTCCGAAAGATGGTTTTCTATGAATTTTATGCCCTCGGCAGAAAGATCGACTCCGTAATAGAAGTCCGCGTCCTCTGACAGCGGGAAATATATCATTCCCGTGCCGCACGCCACTTCCAGTATCCTGCCGTGATCGAACAGTCTGACGTTGTCCGCCGTCTCGTCTCTCCACTCGGACATCTGTTCTGTAGTATATGCGCTGCCGTCAAAAGAGCTGTTCCATCCGATGTGGTTCAGCTCGAAGCCCTCGTCGTCAGACAGCGCGTAAAGCTGATCGTACAGCGTCACTAATATTTCTGAATCCATGTTTATCTCCTTCCTGCCGGCCTGTCGTCTCGCCGGTCGGTCGATATATCTGTTTATAAAATACCTTCAGTCTGATCTATAAAGTCCGCTATCTCAGCAGGCGTACCCATGCGGAACATATCGAAGATCTTCAGATGCAGTCCGTATCTGCTGTTGAGCGCGAGCATCATGTCGTATATCTTCAGCCCTCCGCTCTCGTAAAAGTCCTCGAAGCACCCGCAGCTGCTGTTCTGCGTGATGTCGATCCACATATCGTTTATTTCTGACGCACGCTCGCTGACTTCTTTCGTTATGTAAAGCGCACAGTCGCGTCCGCTGCCTGCTTCGATGCGGAATCCCAGCTTTTCCGTGCCGCTGTACTCTGCGATATCTCTGATCGCCGCTTCATCCGCACCGGTCCCGCTGATGATGATGTCGCCCGAATTGTATTCTCTCTGCTCGAACCGCACGCTGCAGCCCGTCGCTTCCAGCTCATCCATGGCTTTCGCCGCGGCTGACACGAAATCTATCGTGTTCTTCTGGCGCATGCGCTCCGTATCCATCACGATGTCCGCATCCTCCATGAGAGCACGCATACCGTCACCTGCAGCTTTTGCGCCATCATACATGAGAACGAGCCTGCCGCCGTACGCCGAAAGGCTGACGTCCGCATCCGGATACTGCCCGGACAGCATCTCTCGCAGCTCGTCCAGATCGTATACCCTGCCGCCCTTTTTCATTAAATAAGTCCGGCTCTCACTGATGACGAGGCTGTTTTCGCTATTTATGTATCCGGTCTTTCCGGTCTCATACCACGCACCGTTTTCATCGACGATCACTCTGCCGTAAAAGCCTGCCGGTACCGGTCTGCCGAAGCTGTCGACGAGACATATATCGGCTCCGTCCGTATGCAGCCTGCCGCTTTCTGCGATATCCGTCTCCGCAGGTCTCAGACCTTCCGGGATCTCTCCGCTCACGTGTCCGACGCTGCGGCCCGAAAGCGTGAGTTCGCCGATCTTCATATCGCTGCCGCTCACCGCTCTTTCCAGCGCTTCCGCGTAAATGTCCGCGATATTTCTGATCGTTTCCGGCGCGAAGATCTTGGAATTGTACGATATGTACACGTTGAGACCGCTGCCTGTATCGTCGGCTCTCACGATCAGATCCATCAGGATCCTGCCGATGTCTCTGATGTTGTAGTCCTCTATGGAAAGCTTCACGCCGCCGACCTCATGCGCCATGCCGCCGTGCATGCTGCTGCTGTGGAACGCGAACATCACCTGATAGAGCGGGAACACGTTCTGCAGGTATTCGTACGGATATCTGCTCTGGATATCCATCGGTATGAACACTCCGTGCCCGAGATCCTCCTGCATCTGCTGCGCGTTTTCCACGATGTACCCGTCTATGCTGATTTCGTCTCTGCGATGGTAGACGAGCGGGAGGAATGCCGCAAAATCACCGACCAGGCCGCTGATCTTCTCGTCGCTCCTGTTGAACGAGGTCATAGCCATGACCATGTCTTTCCTGGATGACATTCCCGTCATCACGATGGAAAACACCGATGAAAGCACGTTGTACATATTGCATTTCAACTGCTTTGCCTTGTCGCTGATCTTCCTGTATCCTTCCTCGCCGATGGTGAATCCGTATGTTCCCTCCACATCTTCCCTGTCGCACGATCTGCTGTAGTCCGTCGGCATATCCAGGAATTTGTCTGTGCCGCGAAGCTTTTCGCACCAGTATTCTATGTCCTGTCTCCTGCGCTCCTGCATCTCCGGACGGTTCATGTCGCATGCGAAGCTGCCGTACTGGTACTCGCTCTTCTGCGCCGTGCCGTTCAGTATCCTGACGATGTCCTTGCACACTACGCCTATCGAGAATCCGTCCGCGATGATGTGGTGCATGAATATCAGCAGGCTGAAGCTCTGCTCTGAGTTTTTCATGATGCCGAACCGCACTCCGGTATCTCCTCTGACAAAATCGAATCCATAGTGGAAAAAGCTGTCGATGGTGCTTTCGTCCACGTCCTGTATGTACGGTCCGGATTCTCTGTCGAAGTACTGGAAATCCTCGCCGTTTATTTTCACGAATCTGTATCTGAACACGTCATGCATGTAAAGCAGCTGATCTATGATCTCTTCGACGCGCTCTCTCGTGATGCCGTCCATCTTGACGATGAACTTGAGGTTGAGCTCGCCTACAGCCGGCTTGCCTGCCGCGAGCCGCATCAGAAATGTCTTCTGATCGGGCATCAGCGGGTAGACTCCGTACTTCTCGCCGTCCGCCTTTATCCTGGCGAGCAGTGTCTCGCGCTGCTTCTCGTCGAGACGTGATATTTTTTCTATTATGTTCATCAGACCTTCCTTCTGTCTTTTCTTATCTTTCGTTTCTTTGCCGCGGTGCCGGCTGTACTGCCGGTCGTTCCGCCCGGCATGCCTGCTGTGCATGCTGAAGCTCCCTGCTTCGATGCGGCTCCTTCGCCGCGAGCTCCCGCGCCTGTGCCGATGCCGGCTGACGCGGCTCCGCCTGTTGCAGACTTATCTTCGCTGTTCTTTCGCATAAAGTCTGCCAGCTCTCTGACCGTCGAATACGTCATGATGTCCACAGGCCTCAGCTCCGCAGACAGCTGCTCCTTTATATCTGCCACCAGCCTGAATACCGTGAGCGACGTGCCTCCCAGATCGAAGATATTGTCATCGACCGAGATGTCCGGCACTCCCAGTGCATTTTCCCAGAGAGCCTTCAGCGTTGCTTCATAGTCTCCAGCTCCGGCCGCCTTCGCGTCCGGCACTATCCTGATGACAGTGTCCCTGCTCAGCTGCGGCACGACTCTGTCGACGCACGCCTTGGCCTTCTCCGCAGACGCTGCATCCTTTACAGTGATCTCCGGAACTTCCGCGAACTCGTCATCGGACATGTATGCGAACGACGGTGCCCCCGGATCTATCCCCGCAAGGCAGATGTCCGTATCGCTGTTTATCACGCTGTCGATGATGTCGATCCCCTCCTCAGGCGTGAAGCCCTGTAGGAACCCGTTCCTGTCAGTGTTGAAACTGCTTATGAAATCCTTCATCTCGTCTCTGCTCTTCTTCAGGTTCATCCCTGTACCGTTCCAGCCGCTGAAACCTATGTAGCGCAGCTTTCCTGACGTATCCCGCATGCACATGTTCCTGACGAGCAGGTTCGACGCCGCATACGCAGCCATGTTCACCATGCCGAAATCAGCTGCGACCGATCCCGACACGTACATCACACAGTCTCGCTCGGCTCTTATCTGCTCGAGGTTCTGTGCGCCTCTCAGCTTGACTTCGGAGCTTTCTATGTAAAGCTCGGTGTCGCCGTTCTGCGCCGCATACTTCACAGTATGCTCCTCGTCCTTCGGCACGGCTCTCGCCGCCAGGTCAAAGATCGCGGACACGCGTCCGCTGAGTTCCTGTTCTCCCGACGAGACAGCAGCTGCAGTGCTTTGCATATCAGTGATGTCGCACTGCCTGTAGCACAGCCTTCCGGCAGCCATCGCCGCCGTGATCGTCTCCGGCAGCCCGTGTGATCCGGTCCTGCCGATCTCACTGGCACCGGTGCCGTTCAGAGTGCCGTCACTGTGCTGCCCGCCGATACCGGCTCTGCCCGGGCCGTCCAAAGCCCTCCTGCCGAGCACCAGTATCCCTGCTTCCCTGTATCTTTCGAGCAGATATTCTGTCAGATGACAGCCTATGCCGCCGAAGCCGCCTGCGATCAGGATCACTGATCCCTTTCCCGCTAGCTCCGAAAACCTGTCGTCGCATTCCGCATTTATCGTCCTGTACGTCCTTATATATCGTATGCCGTTTTCGTAATACACCTCGTCGTACGCGTCTGCCGCCAGCGCCTCCTGCTCCAGCAGGCTTTTCGATCGATCGTCCATGTCGTCCATGAATACTGCTCTGAGCTGCAGCACGCCGTTTTCCAACGCCAGACTCTTCAGCACCGCCGGGAACGCATCGCCGATCAGATCGATTCCGCTTCTTCTGCGTCGGAGCGGGAAGATCACCTTCTTCACCTGGCCGTCCGGGTCGGTATCCGCATATTTTTTAAGCGCATCCAGGATCATGCTGTACGCATCCGCGAAGCTTTCCGCAGTCACATCGTAAAGCGCTGTGTCGATCTCCGCCGGATCATCCTCCTGCATCGTCACAGCTTTTGGCGACAGCTGCAGCTCCACTGCGAATTTCACGTTCCTGTCCTCGAGAGCATTGAGCAGAGACGTGAATGCCCCCTCCTCATATGCCTTTCTGAGACCGCTCTTCTGTTTCTTGCAGATGTCGGATCTCGGGAAATCCTCATCGCTGACCGGGATTATGTGATCGGCCGTTATCCCGCCCTTGATCTGGATCTCGCTCTTGATTTTCCTGATGAGCGTTTTCAGCGAAAGCCTCATGTTCTCGCGCAGCAGTTCCTCGTCCTGCGGCGTGAAGAACAGGATCACGCTCTCTCTGCCGTTTTCCATCACGGATATCACCGCCGTATTGCCTGCTCTGACGCCGTCCGCGTCATCGGCTATGGCCTCTATGTCCTGGATGTTGTAGTTGAGTCCGTTTATTATTATCAGCTCTTTTTCGCGTCCGGTGATCACGGCCCGGTTTCCGTCGATGTACGCCAGATCTCCCGTGATCAGGAACCCGTCTTCCGTGAAGGAGCGCGCATTCACCTGCGGATCGCCGTAGTACGAGGTGATGATCTGATCTCCTCGCACCTGCAGCTGTCCGGTCTGCCCTTTTTTCAGGACATTGCCGTCGCTGTCCGCGATACGCATCATCGTGCCCGGCATCGGCTCTCCGACAGGTACATATCTGTCATCGTCAGACGTCGTCTCCAGACTGAAGCTGTTGTGATACGTTATCGACGATGTAGTTTCCGTCATCCCGAAGGACGGCTTGAGACCGCGCTCAGGGAATCCGTATTTTTTGAGCTTTTTAAGGAAAAGTCTCAGAGATCTGCTGACGTTCATCTCTCCGCCTGCGTAAACATTCGTCGCATGGCTCAGATCCCAGCCGTAGTCGGTGCCGTCATCCATCGCCTCTGCGACCATCGGGTATGCGAAATTCGGAGCCCACGAGGTAGTGCTGACAAACCTGTGCATATAGGCAGGCAGTCTCAGCGGGTCTCTCAGTATAACCGAGGTGTCCGCCTGCACCTGGAACGCATCGAGGTACACGTCTCTGATGTGCGACCAGATCAGTCCCGCCGCGTGGGTGAGGTTCATCCAGTTGAAATCCGACACCTTCTCCGTCAGACCGTACATCTGTATCTCGCCGAGCGTCCTCGCAAAGACGTTGTCCTGTGACAGCCCCACGCCTTTCGGCGCTCCGGTGCTCCCCGACGTGAACAGGTATATGCACGCCTCGTCCGCAGGCAGAGGCTCCGGGATCTCCCGGAGCATTTCATTCTGATACAAAGTCTGCGCATCGATCGCCCTGCTTTCCAGTGAATTCTGCTCTATAAAGTCCGCCACTTCACCTGTATGCTCAGGTCCGGTCAGCATCACGGATCTGCCGAAAGCTCTGCAGATCTGCATCAGCTTCTGACTGCCGACGCTCTCGCTCATATATCCGTCCGGCACGTCGACCGGTACAGCGACCGCACCTCTCAGCATGCACGCCCAGAAGCTTTCGATGAACAGCTTCCTGTCATCGATCTGGAATATCACGATATCGCGCTTTCCGATCCCTTCTTTCGCCATGCCTGCCGCGATGCGTAGCGCATTTTCACACATCTCGCCATATGTCGACTCACGCTCGCGTTCTTCATCTATGTAGATGATCTTCTGTGTGCTGCTTTTGCGCATCATCAGCAGCTCCGAAAGCGTCGCGGCGATGCGCTGCGACCAGTCGATATCCCCGCCGTACACAACTGCATCCTCGTCCGATTCGAGAACGCAGTCCTCTGCAGCGCGCGCTCCCGCGGCTTTCAGAAATCCGCCCGAAGTGTTCCTGAACGAGACCCCGATCTCCGCACCCGTCACTCCCGCCTGCGCGAGCTCACGCTGCAGCTTTGCACAGATATCAGACGAAAACACGAAGCCTTCCGCTCTGTCCGTATCCGCCAGCGACGGCACTCTCACCTGTGTGAGACTGCCGCCATCCTTAAGCTCTGACGGGATCTCTTCAAATGGTATGCTGCGGTCAGAAACGAAATATCTGACGCCGTTTTTTATGAATGAATCTTTGATCACTGTCTTTTCCATGTTTCTTCCAAGTTCCTTATAATCAGGTCCTGCTATATTTCATCCAGGAGATCCTCAAGGCTGAGCATCTCCTCTTTTTCTGACGCTTCCTCTTCGGTCTTCAGCGACTTGAAGTTTTCGAGGGCGTCCGATATCTCTCTTATCGTGGAAAGTCCATACATGTCGCTGAGCTGCACGTCCAGTCCGAGGCTGTTTCTTATCCTCGATGCGATCATCATCGCCATCAGCGAATCCATGCCGAAATCATACAGGTCGTCATCCAGTCCGAGGTCTTCCCCGACCGTCTCCTTTATGATGCCTGCGATCACTCTGTCGTTGTCGCTGCGGTACTCTGCCGCTCTGTCAGTGCCGCCTTCAGACTTTCCTGCCGCTCCGGTGCCTCCCGCACCACCGGCACAGCCCGTGCTGATGCCTGTCACACGGTCGTACTTCGACAAGTCTGTATCTTCATCGTAAAATTCTATCCTTACATTGCTCTTCTTTGCTGCGAGCTCCAGGTAGTTCCTGTTTTTCTCTCTGCTCCTGAGCACATCGCTTCCTGCCTTCGGATCGCTGAGACCCGCCGCATTCGCCGTTCCGCCCTGAGAGTTCTCCACTCCGGCATCATCGCCGCCTGCCGTCTTCATCACGAACAGGTACGCGTTCGACTTGCCATCTTCAGGGATGCTGATGACATCATCGTAGCCGCAGTCGGACAGTATCGCCCGCCAGCCTTCCACCGGCAGCGTGATCCTGTCTCTCTCAGGATCTCCGTAATAGTTCCACCATCCCGGCGCATATCCGAATATCATGTTCAGCATATCGCTGCCTCCACACGTCTGGACGAACGAGAAATATCCACCGTCAGACAGGAGCCACTTTATATTGCCTATCGTCTTCCTTATATCCGTCGTAGCCTGGATCACGTCGTACAGCAGGATCACGTCGAAGTATCTCTCTGTGAAGCCCTGCGCAGCCGGATCCTCGCTTATATCGATCACGCCGTATCTCATCATGTCCGCATGCTCAGGTTTTTCGTTCGCCTGTCTTTCGAGCACGAGAGATCTCTTTATATCTGTGAACCAGTATTCGCAGTCGCAGCCCTCGAGCATCGGCAGTATGCGGTCGGTCATCTCGCCGGAGCCCGCTCCGACCTCGAGTATCCTGACTTTCCTGTCAGCCTTCGCCGCTCTCGCGACAGTCTCCGCCAGCGCATCTATACAGCTGTCAGTGTAGCTGTACGCAGGCATCCTCTTTTCGAAGCTGTCCAGGAAATCGAATCTGCCGTCATGGTAGATCACCGTGCTGCCCTCGCGCTCGCCTCTGAACACTTCGCCGTAAAAATCCGAAGCGTACACAGCCAGCTCCATGTATGCGCAGCAGTCCGGCAGCCTTTCCGCACACTCTGCAAGCACCGTGCGCTTGTCAGGCAGCTCCGCGCCCTTTTCCATAAATCTCAGCAGCCCATGGTCATCCGCCGCATATCCGTTCTCACGCATGAACTTCACGAAGAAATCCACGAACGGAACGTACTTTTCGATCACGCCGCCCATATCCAGCAGCTTCCCGAATGTGTAGACTCCGCCTGCATCGAAGCCGTCAAGGCTTCTGAAGTAATCCATTATGCAGGCCGCCGTGAGCCTGTCGGCCATCTCGTCGTATCCCGGGATATCCTTGAGCAGAGTCACGCCTCTGCCGCTGAAATACTTCTCCCTGTACTCTTCCTTCGTACGCTCGAGATCCTCATAGATCCCCGCCGTGCTGAAGCTGCCGTCGTATTTCTCCGACACATGCTCGAGGAAAACCACATCTCCCGCGTGGTTTTCCACGATATATCTGCTCTTCTCTATATTCTTCTCGTCAAGACCGCCTGCTACCGCGAGCGTACCTGTGTCTGCCGCGCGCTGCGCCTTTTCCGAAAACTCCTTCACATAGCGGCTGCGCTCGAACGGGTACTCCGTGAGCTTGACTCTGTAAGGCTTCTCGTCGTAGAGCAGCTCCCAGTTTATCTGCTTTCCTGCGATCCACATGTTGCCGAGCAGCGAAAGCATGCCGCTGTAGAGATCGTCCGAAGCCGGCGAATCTGAAAATGCGAACGCTGTGTTCCACTTTCCGCCGTTTTTCGTCTTCCTCGTGATCGACGTCAGCATGTCTCCGAGTCCTATCTCGATAAAGATCGAGTCTTTGTCCTCTGCGATCCTCTGCACTGCGGCGTCGTATCTGACAGGCATGGAAAGGTGCGCTTTCCAGTACTCTGCGGTTTTCATCTCATCGCTGCTGCACGGTATGTCCGCGTATCCGGAATACTGATCGATCGCAAAATCGCCGAAGCTGATATCCGATATCGCCTCGCAGAAATCGTCCGCGATCTCGTCCATCAGATAGCAGTGGCCTGCCCTGTCCGCAGCTATGCGGCTGTATTTGAGGTCTGCATCGATGATGACTTTCTCGAATTCGTCTATCTTTTCACGCAGCCCCGACACCATGCATCGCGCCGGCCCGTTGTACGCGCCGATCACCACGCCGTCTGTCAGCATGCCGCTCACCTTTCCCGGGCTTTCCGCGATATTGATCATCGCGCCCTCCGGCAGTGTCTCGACGAGCTCCGATCTGATCCTGAGCATCCTCGAAGCATCTTCCACCGTCAGGATCCCCGAGATCACTGCCGCCGCGTATTCGCCATTGCTGTGACCTGTCACCGCGTTCGGCTTTATGCCGAATCTCGCCAGCGTGTTCGCCTGGGCGCACTCTATCGCGAGTATCAGCTGCAGTCCGTATACGTTGTCCATCTCGTCTGCCGCACGTTCCAGGAAAGCTTCGCGGATCCTGTCCGCTCCGGCTCTCTCGCACGCGTCCATCACGCTGTCCATCTCCGTTCTGAAAACGCTGCTGCTCCTGTAAAGCTTTCTCGCCGCCTCGATATCGAAGCTGCCCGCTCCGGAGAACACGAACACGGTCCTCTTTCCTGCAAATTCCGCAGTGTCGTGCGGTCGCCTCGATGTGACGACTCTCTTCCTGCTCCTGTCCGCTATCGCGAATGCTCTGTGCTGCAGCACGCGCCTGCCGCACTGGAGCGTGTATGCCGCGTCATCGAATCGCACGTCGTTTTCGGTCACATATGCTGCGACATCTTCCGATATCTTTTTCGCAGCTTCCTTCGAAGCTCCGCTGTATATGAACAGGTACGGCTTTGCCTCTTCCTCGCCGCGCTGTATGTCTTCCACGCATTCCCCAAGGACTGCCATCGCGTTCGCGCCGCCCATGCCTACCGCACCGCAGACTGCGATCCTCTGGCTGTCGCTTTTCCATTCCTCCGTCTTCGTGCAGACGGTTATCGCGCAGCCCGGTGTCTTCAGCTCGTCTGCCGGTTCACTGTGGTTTATGGTCGGGACGAAAGTCCTGTTCTCGAGCATAAGCGCGGTCTTGATCACGTTCGCCACGCCTGCCGCCATGTTCGTATGTCCTATATTGGACTTCACCGAACCTATCTTCAGCGGTCTCGAGCCGTAGACATTCTTCAGCATCCTCGCCTCGATCGCATCGCCCAGCTCCGTGGCTGTGCCGTGCGCCTCGTAGTATCCGACTTCGTCTTCGCCGACCTCGGAAACAGCGAGTACGCTCCTCATGCACTCCTCCTGTCCGAAAACGCTCGGTGCTGCAAAGCCCGCCTTGCGGCTGCCGTCATTGTTCACGAACGTGCCCTTTATGACTGCCACTATGTGGTCGTGATCCGCCACCGCATCCTCATATCTCTTCAGTACCACTACCCCTGCCGCCGATCCCGGCACCAGGCCGTCGGCTTTTTTATCGAACGGTCGTATCACTCCTGTTCCCGACTCTGTCGTCAGGTACGAAGGATAGCCTTCCTGTCTCAGCTCAGCCGTCACACCTCCGGAGACCGCCATGTCGCACTCGAAATTGAGCAGCGACTGGCATGCCTGGTGGATAGCATTGAGCGAGGACGCGCACGCGTACTCACTCATCACCGCAGGGCCTCTGAAGTCGAACTTGTATGCGATCTTCTCGGCTCTGGTGGCGATATGCACCTTGTTCAGCTGGTATGCATCGAACCAGTCTTCTCCGCTGTGTATTATGTTGTTCCACACATACGCACCGTTGTCAAAGCTGACGTACAGCCCCGTTCTCCCCCTGAACGCGAGACTGTCGTAGCCCGCGTTTTCCAGTGCGTTGTATGTAAGCTCCATCATGATCCTCTGTTCAGGATCGGAATCTCTCGCTTCCGCCGCCGGTATCCTGAAAAATCCGGCGTCGAAATCGTATATATCCCTCAGCACTCCGAATGCACCTACGAAAGTCCCGGTATCAGCTTCCGGCTTTCTGGTTATGCAGTTCTTTCCGGCTTTGAGGTTTTCCCAGAATTCGCTGACATTCCCCGCCTCCGGGAACCTGCCCGCCATTCCTATTATCGCTATGCTGTATTCGGATTCTGCCATTTACCTCTCCTTCGCTATTCGACCGCCTTGAGCGTCTCTATAGTGTTAAGCTTCTTGATCTTTCTTCTTACTGTCAGGTTCGCTATCAGCGAGTATACCAGTATCATGCAGAACGAGATGATCACATTCAGCAGTACCGGCGGCTTAGGATATGCGCATGTCGTTGTCTGTACCAGATCGAGCACGGAGAACAGCAGTCCTATGCCTGCCGGGATGCCCAGCAGTCCGCCGATCACCGACACGAACATGTTCTCTTTCACGAACACCTTGAATATCCTGCCGTTGCTGTAGCCTGTCGATTTCATCGTCGCCAGCACTCTCTTTCTTTCGATGTAGTTGATGTTCGAAATGCTCGATATCACTGCCAGCGATATCAGGAAGGCAACGATAGAAAGCACGATCGTATCCATTACTATCACCGAAGTGAATTCCACAGCATCAGCCTCGATATCGTCTATCATCCTTGCAGCTGACACCTCTTTCATATCGCCGAACTCTGCTGCAACATCTTTCGCCGAAGTTCCCTTTTCCACGTTCACGTACATGTTGAGCGGGTTCGGATCGATGTCATATGACTCCATGAATGCCTCTGTGCAGTAGATCTCCTGAGTGAGATACTGGTATGAGATATCGTTTATCTCAGCCTCGATGTCTGTGCTCTCATAGTTCGAATCTATCGTCCTGAGCTTTATCTTGTCGCCGGTCTTGTATCCATATTTGTTCGCGATGCTCTGCGATATCACGACGCCGTCATCCTTGAGATCGATGTTTTTGTCATTCTTGTCGAGTATCGAGATATAGTCCTCATAATCACCGTCGAATGATACGAGGCTCGCGTATATGATTTCTTCCGCATCGCCGCTTCCTACATGGACTTCACTCGGGATGCTCGTGTATGCGAGCGCTTTCGTTCCCTCAGGAAGCTCTATGTCTTTTACATCAGTGTAGTCGTACATGCCGCTGTCATTTCTGACCGCATAGTTGAAGTTGACCTCAACATCCGAGATCAGGATATCCTTGTACTGGATCTTCAGCAGCTCGTTGCATGAATCCTTGAGGCCGAATCCAACGACGATCAGCATCATGCTTCCTGTTATCCCGAGTATGCTGAGGAGTGTCCTCTTCTTGTTCGAGAAGATGTTTCTCATCGCCATCTTCGAATCTGTCTTCATAGATGACCAGAGGCCCGGGATCCTCTCCATCAGGATCTTATGATCCGCCTTCGGGCTCTTAGGTCTCATCGCAGATGCAGGACCTTCCTTGAGCGGCTTCCTGCATGAAAGAAGCGTCGCCACTGCAGCGATCGCCGACATCAGCAGTGCAGCCGGTATTATGTTCAGATAATGGAATCCGAAAGTCACCTCGGGAACGTCAAGCTGTCTGAGCAGCGCAGCTACCAGGATCCTCGGCATCACGATGTTTCCGATGACGCCGCCCACCACCGTTCCGAGTATGCTGACAGCGATCGAGTTGAACATGTAGTGTTTCACGATCATGCTCTTCCTGTATCCGAGCGCCTTCATGACTCCTATCTGCGTCCTCTGAGTATTGATGAGGTTGCTTATCGTTATGAAAAGTATCATCGCCGCGATCAGGAAGAAGATCACCGGGCATATGAATCCGAATCTCTTGTTCTGATCAACGTTGGCGCTGAATGATGCATAACCCGTGTTCATCTGTCTGTTTGCCGCGTTTATATAGTTATAGTCTCCAGTCTTGTCTTTTATCTCGTCCGACAGCTTGTAAACGTCTGTATCCTTGTCAGCCGTCACGATCACCTGATTGTAGTCGGGCTGCGCGCCGAACTCGGCCTTTATAGTATCAGTGTAAAAATACCCGATACCGTATGCCTCATGATCAGGGATGTCCGAAAGCGAGTTCGCCAGCTTGAGCATGTGCTCCACGCTTTCCACTGTTCCAACGACTTCCATGTCGATGTCGTAGCCTTCAAGGCTCACTGTCAGCTCGTCGCCGATCGAGATATCGTTAGCGTCCGCGTATTCTCTGTCCACGGTCATCTCGTGGTCGTTCTCAGGCAGTCTGCCCTTGCACACGTACGGCTCTGTTATATTCGAATCCTCGTCATAGCTCGTGAGCGTCAGCTTGGACTGATGTCCGTCATCGTAATCGACGCTGACGTCATACGTATATCTCGCTTCGATCTTGTCGACATCGTCGATGTCAAGGATCTCATCTGCCTGATCTTTTGTTATTCCCGAGTAGTACACCCAGAGATCCGGCATATTGTAGTCTTTGCAGTAAGTCTTCAGGTAGTTATCCATGAACGACGACGTCGTCGAAAACCCGAGAAACAGTGCCGTTCCAAGCAGGATAACGATAAATACCGAAATATACTGCAGTTTGTTTTTTAGTAGATCTCTTAATGATTTTTTATATATCTTTTTCACTGTCTATCACCACTCCAACTCTGTCACAGATACCTTCACCGAATTTTCCACCACGCTCTTGATCTTTCCGTCATGAACGGTGATCACCTTGTCTGCCATCGGGCAGAGCGCATCGTTGTGCGTTACGAGAACGACTGTCATGCCCAGGTCTCTGTTGAGGCTTTCGATTATCTCGAGCACCTGTTTGCTGTTTTCGTAATCGAGCGCACCTGTCGGCTCGTCGCAGAGCAGGATCCTCGGCTTCTTGGCTATAGCTCTCGCGATCGCAACTCTCTGCTGCTCGCCGCCCGAAAGAGTCGACGGGAAAGCCTTGAGCCTCTTGTCCATCTTCACTTTTTTGAGGACTTCCGTCGAATCAAATGTGTCTTTCTTCACTTCGATGCCGAAATCCACGTTTTCGACTACATTGAGGTTCGGGATCAGGTTGTAGAACTGGAACACGAAGCCGATCTTTCCTGCGCGGTATTCCGTCAGCTGCGCTTCTTTGTATCCCGATATGTCGTCTCCGTCTACAACGACTTTTCCTGACGTTGGCGTATCCATACCGCCGATGATATTCAGTATCGTACTCTTTCCCGCTCCGCTGGTGCCGACGATGACAGCAAGCTCGCCCTCATCCACTGTAAAGTCCACTCCATTGAGCACCTGAGTGCTGAGAGTTCCAACGGTATACTCCTTTTTGACATTTTCAAATCTGATAATTTCTCTGCTCATCTTTTTCTCCTCACATCGTATTTCTTCTTGATCTTCTCTTTGCCAGCACGCTGCTGCCGCCGTTGTCTTCAGGTGTTTCCTCACTCTGCAGCTTTTCGCACAGCATGTTTATATTCGGATACATCATCAGATCCATCGGTGACAGCTCCACTGCATATTTTTCTTTTGACAGTGCGCTTATCTTGTAGATCATCAGCGAATTGCCTCCGATATCCATGATGTTGTCGTTATCCGAGAAGTCGCTCGTACCAAGTACGGATTCCCAGACATCCCTGAGTTGTTCTTTCAGACTCATTCTCTCCTCCTGTCGATCTGATCTCTTTTCTCTCTTTTCCTGGATCGGCGCTATTAGCTTGAAATAACTCAATTAGCACCGACTAACCCTGCCGAAAAATTTAAGACTGGTGCCTTTATGTCTCGATCATATTGACTCCAATCTTTGTTTAGTATATTATTTACTCCAGTTAGCAGTTGCTAACTACGAAATTATACACGCTGCAGAAAACTTTGTCAATCATTCAGATAACAAAGTGCTTTCTGCTTTTTTTCAGTTAATTTGATCTGCAAAGCTGCACGTATCCGCTCTGCGACGTGTGTAGATACACGTCCGGGGAGAACATCCGCAGCATTTGCAGGAATGAAAGGAGGATATTCGTGGACGTCATATATCTGCCGATTTCAGAAAACTTCACTGCTGAAGATCAGGCGCTGATGAGCTTCGTATCACGGCGCCGCGCGGAAAGCATCGGAAAATTCCATCGCGGCTCGGACCGCAAAACGTCGCTGTATGCGACTCTGCTCGTCATCATGTATCTGCAGTCGCACTGCGATATCCCTGCAGGCGGACCGCGCTTCGAAAGGACACCTGACGGCAAGCCTTACGTTCCCGGACTTCCGATCCGTTTCAGCTGCTCGCATACAGACGGCGCAGTCCTCGCCGCATTTTCTGAGCTCGATGAGGCCGGATGCGACGTCGAGCTGATCGCAGATCCTCCTTATCAGATATCGTCTATAGCCTTTTCGCAAAACGAGCGCGATGCGCTGGACCGGTGCATCTCAGCAGGGGAATGCCTGACGAGTGCGGATAGCACTGCACCCGATGAAGACCTGCCGGCCGGCGGATGCGCTGCCCCCGGCATCTCCATCGATCCCGAGGAGCGCCGCGCGCTGACCTTTTACACGATATGGACCCGCAAGGAAGCATATCTCAAATACCTGGGCACCGGCCTGTCCGGCGATATAACGAAGATCGACGTATGCGATCCCGCCATTTCCGGGCGGTTCATCTCAAAGTGTATGGGCACTCACATGTGTTCCGTGTTCAACGGCGCCGGCGAACCGGTGGACTTCACCACTATGGATGAGTCCGCGGTGCGCAGATTTTTCCTCGGCTGACGCCGGCCGCCCGACAGCATCACCAAAAACCAGCCCGACGATCGCCATTCCTGGTATTTTTTATCATGAAGAGCGCCGATTTCTTCTCAAAAATATACCAAAATCGCCCATCCACAACGAGGATCCTGGTAAATCCACCCTCCGCCAGCAGCGATAAAATACCAAAACCAACCCCTCGACTGCAGCTTTTTAGCATAAAAACAAGCCGCAGAAACCGATATCGCCAGAAAAAATCACCAAGATCCGGCAACGCGAGCCTCCATTTTGGTACAAAAAAGCAGTCTCGCCAGACTTCACCTGCCCCACGCTGATCCACCACTAGCGCATACAGTTATCCATCACTAACTTTTTTATTGACTTTTATCTTACCATGCGCTATCATTGTTTTATATTTAAGTTAGTTAATTCTAACCGAAACCATGCTCATTGATCAAGCGGGCAAGAATCAAATACTAACAGAAAGGAGTGACACGATGAAGAACTTTACAGAGATGACTGAAAAGGAAATGATGAACATCAACGGTGGTATGAGCGTTCTCCAGAAGCTTTATGCATGGAGCGTGAAACTTTTCGGATACAAGCGCTAGGCTTTGTTCGACACCGATCAGAGACTGTACTGCTTGCAGGCAGTCTCTTTTATTTCATCTGCGGGAGGTAACGAAAATCATGAAATACATCTGCATAAGGCAGCAGGATGAAATGGACTGCGGCGCGGCGTGTCTGGCTTCGGTCGCCGGATACTACGGACTGAAAATGCCCGTTGCGCGGCTGCGCAGGCTTGCCGGTACTGACAGAGAAGGCACCAGCATATACGGACTCGTGAAAGCCGCCGAAAAGCTCGGCTTTACAGCTAAAGGCATGAAAGGCGATCCCGGAGCGCTGCTTTCCGACATCCCTCTTCCGGCCATCGCGCATGTGATAAAAGACGGGAACATCCTTCACTTCATGGTGATATACGAGATCAGCGCAGAGCGGGTCACTGCAGCCGATCCCGCCAGAGGCATAGTCAAGTACAGCTTTCAGGATTTCGTCTCGATATGGACCGGCGCGCTGATATTCATCGAGCCCGGCAGTCACGGCACTGCGGTCAGCTCCGACACAGCAGGCCCCGGCAACCCCGAGTACCCATCATTCGGCAGCAGGCTCAGAAATATTCTCGCACCCGCGAAAAAACAGATCCTGCTCCTTTTCATGCTCTCGCTCCTGATAACCGGCGCAGGCATCGCAGCATCGTTTTACTTCGCGCTCATCACCGACACGATCGTGCCGTCCGGCAGCCGAGGTATGCTCATCCGCATCACCGCCGGCATCACAGCCCTGTACCTGCTGAAGAACCTGCTTTCCGTAATGCGCCAGAAACTGCTGCTCCACATCTCCGCCCACATCAGCGGATCCCTGATGACCGGCTATTTCAGACACGTGATCCGCCTGCCGATGGACTTTTTCAGCACCCGCAGGACGGGCGAGATCATCTCGAGATTCAGCGACGCTTCGAAGATCCAGGAAGCTGTCTCGAGCACCGTGCTGACCGCCCTCATAGACACCGTGATGGTGATAGCTGCGGGCATCGTGCTTTACATGCAAAGCGGCAGGCTCCTGGTTTTCAGCATCCTCACGGCAGCCGCATACGCGTGCGTCGTGCTGTCATTCAGCCGCAGGCTCAAGCAGAACAATGAGGAGCAGATGGAACAGAACGCACAGGTATCGTCGTATTTCATCGAAAACATCGAAGGCATCGAGACCGTCAAGGCATACTCTGCAGAGTCGCGTTCATCGCGCAAAGCCGATATGCTTTTCAGCAGACTCATCGGCTCCGTGGTCAGAGGCGGCCGCATCAGCAGCGTGCAGATGACCCTTGCCGGAACGATCTCGGAGATCGGATACACGCTCATCATTTTCGCCGGAGTGCTCGAAGTGCTTTCCGGGAACATGAGCATCGGATCGCTGATGACATTCTACGTGCTGCTGGCGTACTTTCTCGAGCCGGTGCACAACATCGTCGATCTGCAGCCCGTGATACAGACCGCCAGAGTTTCGGCGCAGCGCCTCGGTCAGGTGCTCGACCTCGAGACAGAGGATCTTGAGTCTCATGCAAAACCGCAGGCCTCCGGCTCTCTTCCGGAAAATTTCCGTCTGCCGGTCAGCATCCGTCATCTCGATTTCAGATACGGCATGCGTGAAAAGACGCTGGAAGACATCTCTCTCGATATATGCCCGGGAGAAAAGATCGCGCTTGTCGGCGAAAGCGGCTCCGGCAAGACCACCCTCGCAAAGCTTATGCTGCGATTTTACGAATGGGAGCATGGAGATATCTTCATCGGCGACCACCTACTGGATGAACTCCCGCTCGAACTGATACGCCGCAAAACCGCCTACGTATCACAGGACGCGTTTTTCTTCAGCGGCAGCATCATGGAGAACCTGACGCTTTCGGACAGCTCCATCACCCGCGAGGAAGCGGAAAACGTCTGCAGACTTTGCAGTGCAGACACTTTCATAGAAAAGCTCCCGGTGAAGTACGATACATACCTCACGGAAAACGCATCCAATCTCTCCGGCGGCCAGCGTCAGCGACTCGCGATCGCAAGAGCACTGCTCAGAAAGCCTGACATACTGATACTCGACGAGGCGACAAGCAGTCTCGACACCGTAACCGAAAAAGCCGTCAGCGACAGCATCATGAGCCTTCCAGAAGGCATGACCTCAGTGATCATCGCACACAGGCTTTCCACGGTCATGCAGTGCGACCGCATCTACGTTCTCGAGAACGGCCGCATCGCCGAACACGGCACTCACGACGAACTGATGAGCAGGCGCGGCACGTATCACGGCTTCTGGCAGGCCGCCGGCGAATAGTTCGAATCGTTTCACTATTTGATTGACAACCTGAAAAGTATGAGGTATACTTTTAAAACGCTAGTTAGCTGAGGCAAACCTTTTTATTTACACCTCAGCGTCATTGCAGGAGGAAACATAATTGGTAACCAGAACATCCAAGCTTTTTGACGTGGGCACTCTGCCTGAGCTCGGAACGCTTCCCGAAAAAATGCACGCCTGGACGCTGCGAAATGAACGTCTCGGAGATCCGGCGACTGCATTTAGAGAAGAGATCGTTCCCGTGCCTGAACCAGGCGATGACGAGATCATCGTCGCGAATTTTTACGCAGGCGTCAACCACAACGGCATCTGGGCCGCGCTCGGAAAGCCCAAAAACGTGATAAATGAAAACGGCAACTTTTCGGATCCGCACGAGGATTTTCACATCTGCGGCTCCGAGGCGTCCGGCATCGTCTACGACATCGGAAAGAACGTCACTGAATTTCAGATCGGTGACTACGTGACTGTCGGTGCGGCGCAGTACGATGACGACTGTACGCTGATCCGGGCCGGAGCCGATCCCGTGAACAGTCCGACATTCAGAGTATGGGGATACGAAGGGAACTGGGGCTCTTTCGCACAGTTCAGCAAAGTGATGACCAAGCAGTGCCACAAGATCCCGCCGACGCTCAACATGGCAGAAGCTGCATCCTTTACAGCTGCAGGCGTTGCAGTATACAGGATGCTCACGCACTGGGAAGGCAACCGGATCAAAGAAGGCGATGTCGTGCTCGTGTACGGAGGCGCAGGTGCTGTCGGCAGCATCGCGATCCCGCTCGTCGACGCTATGGGAGGCATCCCTGTCGCGGTTGTGTCGAGTGACGAACGCGGAGAATTCTGCAAATCGATCGGCGCACGAGGATACATCAACAGGAAAAACTTCACGCACTGGGGCAGCGTCGCGGATTACACAGATCCGGACGTCCAGCGCAAATGGCTGTACGAGGCGATGAAATTCAGGAAATCCATATGGAAAGCTGCAGGCGTGCGCAAGGATCCGGCAATCGTCATCGAGCACCCCGGGGCTGACACGATGCCAACGTCGATATTCGTATGCGACAACAACGGCATGGTCGTGATATGCGGCGCGACGTCTTCATACTGGACGAATCTCGATCTGCGTTTCCTGTGGCTCGGACAGAAAAGGCTGCAGGGCAGTCATTCCGCGACGCCGGAGGACTACGACAGATTCGTCGACTTCATCGTGAAAAACAATATCAGACAGCCGGTCGGCCAGGTCTTCTCATGGGACGAGATCCCGCTCGCACACAAGCTGCTTCACGAAGACAAAGGCGCAGCCGGACGGATGGTAGTAAAGATAATATAAGACAAGCACAGGAGGATTTACGAAATGGACAACATCGAAAAGATAATCGAAATCATCAAAGAGGAGCTGGGCAGCGAGCTTGACCCGGACATCACCATCACGCCTGATCTCGATCTGGCGGCAGACCTTCACGTCGACTCACTCGACAAGGTTCTGATCGTCGGAGACATCGAAAAGGCATTCGACATAGTTTTCAGCAACGACGATCTGTCAAACGTGCGTACTATCAGCGACATCGTTGAAAAGATCGACGAGATAAAGGGGAGAGCAGCCGATGCGTAGAGTCGTGATAACAGGCATGTCCGCGATATGCTCGGCCGGAACGGAGCACAGCGAAGTCTTCCGCAATCTCTGCGACAGAAAAGTCGACCTCCACGAGATCGTGAAAGACAACCCCGCAAAGGAAAAGCTGCACAGCAGATTTTACATACCGTATCCTGAGTTCGACGATTCGGAATATGCAAAGAAACTCAAGCAGGTGAAACGCAGAGGCTCAAAGAGCGCCTGCACTGCGTGCTTTTCAGCGCTCAAAGCGCTCGCTGACGCGGGCATCGAAACGCCTGATGACGATACCAGAGTATACATGGGCGTCGGCGCTCCCAACATGTACGAGCTGATGGACCAGGCGTTCCAGCTCGAATATGAAAACAGCATCAACACGCTGCTGATCCCGATGACGATGCAGAGCTCACTGGCAGCATGGATCTCCATCGTGCTCGGCATCCACGGCAGAAGCTCCGTACTCAGCATGGCATGCGCTTCCGGCACAGAGGCTGTCGGCGGCGGATACAAGAGCATACTGAACGGTCAGTGCGACATGGCGCTTTGCGGCGGCAGCGACTACCTGCCGGACAAAAACCTGCTGCTCGTAAGAGGCTTCGAAGCTCTCAAATGCGCATCGCTCAGCGATGAAGGCTACGCATACCCGTTTTCCGAAGAAGGCAACGGCTTCCTTTTCAGTGAAGGTGCTGCATCAGTGCTCGTGCTGGAGGAGCTGGAGCACGCTCTCGCCAGAAACGCTCATATCTATGCGGAAGTCACCGGTTTCGAAAGCTCATGCGACGGATACAGCATCGTCGCTATGCGCGAGGACGGCAAGGTCATCAGGGATATGCTTCAAAAGCTTATCGGCGATAAGCATGTGGATTATTACAATGCGCACGGTACCGCCACGAATCTCAACGACAAGACTGAGGCGATGATAATAAGGGAGCTGTTCGGAAGCAGGGAAAACCAGCCGGCGATCAGTGCGACCAAGTGCCTCATCGGCCACACGCTCGGCGCCAGCGGCGCTATCGAGGCGATGGTCTGCGCAGAATCGATCCAGCACAACAAAGTGCACGGCAACACCTGCAAGACTGTCTTCGAGGATCTGAACATCACGGCTGAAACGCGTGACATCCACGTCGATACGGCGGTTTCCGCCTCATTCGGCTTCGGCGGTCACAATGCGGCAGTCATGATCGAGCGGTATAAATAGGTATAAACAGGCGCACATCGATGCACGCCACTACATACCGATACACATGAATAAACATCAGAGAAACTCAAAGGGGATGCGGTCTCGCATCCCCTTGTTCTATTATGTAAAACATATCGCCGGTATATTAAATCAAAGGAAAATCATACGTCTGCTGTGTAAAATCTCCGCTCTCCGGATGGGAAATCTCCCCCGGCAGTGCTATAATGGGTTTATCAAGTCTGATCAGATCCGGAAAGGAGGATTGCAGTATATGGATATTACAACTGATAAAATAGATTTCAATGAGAAAAAAGGCTTTATCTGCGATATGGACGGTGTGATCTATCACGGCAACCGGATCCTGCCCGGTGTGGCCGAATTCATTCAGTGGCTGCACGATGAGGATAAAGAATACCTGTTTCTGACAAATAACAGCGGATATACTCCGCGCGAGCTGAATCAGAAGCTTGCGCGCATGGGGCTCGATGTGCCCGAAGACCGTTTTTACACCAGCGCGCTGGCTACAGCGGCTTTTCTGAAAGAGCAGGCTCCCGGATGTTCCGCGTTCGTGATCGGCGAGGCAGGGCTTCTGAATGCGCTTTACGACGCCGGCATCACCATGAATGATGTGAATCCGGATTACGTCATCGTCGGCGAAGGCAGATCTTATTCGCTCGACACACTGACGAAAGCCACCAACCTCGTCATGAGCGGAGCTAAACTGATCGGAGCCAATTCCGATGTTTCCGGCCCCATCGAAAACGGCATCGCCCCCGCCTGCCGCGCACTGATCGCCCCTATCGAGATGGCGACCGGCACTCAGGCATATTTCTGTGGAAAGCCCAATCCGTTGATGATGCGTACGGGCCTCCGCCTGCTCAACTGCCACTCTGCCGAAGCTGTGATGGTCGGCGACCGCATGGATACTGACATCATCTCAGGTATGGAAAGTGGCATGTCCACGGTCCTGGTGCTTTCCGGAGTTTCCTCCCGAGATACGCTCAAGACCTACGCCTACCGCCCGAGCATCGTTTTGAACGGAGTCGGCGATATCGCCGTCGCTGCACGCGCGAGCAAAAAATGATCAGGGATGCGATTTTCGCATCCCCGTTTTGTTCTTATTATTAACATTGTGTACTGGCTCTGTTCTACAGATACGATATCATATGCTCCTAAATTCAATGTGTATCATCAGCCATTACAGTGTCTCAAAATCTATCTTCTCTACATATTCTTTCAGTCCGGTCGCCTTGAGTTCTTCAACAAACCGGCTTATCACTTCCTGCAGCATGTCGCCGTCCGAACAGTACATATAAAACATCCCTGCTTCTGAATCGAATTTTATGCGTTTTCGTATATCAGAAAATCTGTCCTTTACGAAGAGTTTCATCACTTCTTCCCACTCGTAGCCGTTCCCTTCTATGTCACTGTCCTTCCAGGTGAATATATATCGCAGCTTCTCAAAATCCTCCAGCGTCACGCAGTATCTTCGCCCGTGCTCTTTTTCAAACTCGAACGGTGCGATGCTTTTGTCGAATTCACTTGGCTCCTTCTGAGGCGGCACATAACTTACCGCCTCAGCTATGTACCTGCGAAATGCCCCCCGATCCTCTTCCTCCATGAATGAATCATCTATTATCAATTCGTAGCGCAGCATACTTCCAATGCCTGTCATAGTTACTATTCCAAAAGATTGCTTTAACTCTGGGGTATGATCGATCAAAGCTCCATATTCGTTGACATAGGCTTTATAATGATTCCTGTAAAATCCATAGTCTATATCAATGCTGCCATTGATGTTTTCTCCTGTATTGTAGAAAAATCCGTTGCTCCAGTATGCTCTTGAAACAATGCATGGCTTTATAAGAATATCTTCAGTCTTCAGCGATTTAACTTGTAAAAAGTCCGTTGCTCCTGTTCCTCTTGAATATTTTCTTATCAAACACACGCACACAAGATTACTTCCCAATGGGTGTACATCGATACCTGCATTCAAAACGACCCCATAATAATATGTATCATCAAAAAGATTAGTTACGAAAACATCGCCTCTGCATAGTTTAGGTCTCTTTCTTTTTATCAACTTAGGCTGATATATACTGTCATATATATTCTCCAGCTTTTTTAGCCTGTACTTCGTTTCATCATTTAAACTCTCATACCTCTTTCGCGAAGCTTCTCTTATAGGATTATATATACCGGTCATCTGTATTTCTCCTTAATGAAATATTCTCATAGCCTTTTAATCCCTAATTCTTATAAATTCGTTTCCGGTCCCGGATATATGCCATCTTCAAATTTCCTCACTCTTCCTACCGCCGGAAAATCAGGGTATCTAAATTCCCATAGCGTTCCGCATGCATTGCATCTATACCACTTATCAGCATACCAGTATAATGGGTCTGAATCTTCACTATAACCGATATAATACGGTTCTTCCACCGGAACATCCTCAAATATACCTTTCTGGACCTGTCCCTCAAAAAACTCTTTCAATTCAATGAAAAAATCATATGAATTTATCTTTATCCCTATTCTCTCTGCACAATCACATTTCATCAGTTAGACCTCCTTTACTCTGGATCATGGTACTTTACAAGAGCATGCATGCTGACTCACTTTTACTTTATCGTGATTATAGCATATTTTTTCTGAATTTTTTATATTTTAAAAAAATACATCGTCTTTTTCTAAATAAGGTGCTTATTCAAAAATGGAAATGCCGCATCAGGGTCTGTTTCTGATGCGCAAATATGTGCTTATTCTATATCTTCTTGCCAGACGTAATATCTGTCATATAGTCGTTTTTCATTCTTTTCCTCTTCAGAGCTCAAAGTCAATACATACACCGTTCGGCTTGGATCCAACTCTTGCCCTGCTTTAAACCCTGAAACAACAGGTCTGTTTACATTAATATAATTTTTAGGTTTTGTCACATATCCCCAGTGCAGTTTTCCATCACTATTGCGTATCATGACTTCCGCAAAATATATAGCTATATCCATGCCGAACTTCAATGTATTCATCGATATCTTTTCATCTGATATCTGACTGTGCAGCCATTCCGGCACTTTGTTTTTCTCTGCCTCAATCTCTTCTTCAGTCTTTTTTTCCGAAACTATTATCGTTTCATACCATCTCCACAAGGGGATCAGAGATTCAGGCGAGTAATCAAAATCAATATCCACACCTGCATTATGCACATATTCTTCCAGCATCTCTATCCGGTGCCCCTTTTCTTCCATATACCAGTTAAAATATATTTTCGCATCCTCTTTAGTAAACTCAAAGAAATCATAGTTTTTAACCGGTGGTATCATATATTCGTATTCCATATTATCCCTCCTATTTCAATCATATATCGTATATTTAATGCCATGCTCTTCAAGAAATTTTTTCAATGGTTCTGATGGACCTATTTTTCCTGCGATACTGCTTCTAAAGAAATGCCAGTGTGCGCCCTTTATTCGTACCTCATTTACTCCGGATCATGGTACTTTACAAAAGCAGGCAAGTTTACTCACTTTTACTGTATCGTGATTATAGCATATTTTTTCTGAATTTTTTATATTTTAAAAAAATACATCGTCTTTTTCTAAATAAGGTGCCCATTCAAAAATGGAAATGCCGCATCAGGGTCTGTTTCTGATGCGGCAAAATGAGTGTATTACAATGTCTCAAAATCTATCTTCTCTACATATTCTTTCAGTCCGGTCGCCTTGAGTTCTTCAACAAACCGGCTTATCACTTCCTGCAGCATTTCGCTGTCCGAACAGTACATATAAAACATCCCTGCTTCTGAATCGAATTTTATGCGTTTTCGTATATCAGAAAATCTGTCCTTTACAAAGAGCTTCATCACTTCTTCCCACTCGTAGCCGTTCCCTTCTATATCGCTGTCCTTCCATGTGAATATATATCGCAGCTTTTCAAAATCCTCCAGCGTCACACAGTATCTTCGCCCGTGTTCTTTTTCAAATTCGAATGGTGCGATGCTTTTGTCGAATTCACTCGGCTCCTTCTGAGGCGGTACATAACTTACCGCCTCATCTATGTACCTGCGAAATGCCTCCCGATCCTCTTCACTCATGAATGAATCATCTATTATCAGTTCATAGCGCAGCATACTTCCAATACCTGTCATAGTTGTTATCGCAAAATAATTTTTTATCTCAGGAACCAGTTTCAGTTCCTCTCCGTAATCATTTACATATAATTTATGGCAACTACTAAAAAAGCCATAATCTATATCGATGCTGTTACGTATGTTTTCTCCTGTATTATAGAAAAATCCGTTGCTCCAATATGCCCTTGATACAATATTAGGCTTTATGAGAATATCTTCAGCCTTCAGCGATTCTACCTGCAGAAACGTCGTTGCTCCTTTTGAATACTTCTTTAAAATGGAAATAGAAACAAGATTCTTACCCATAAAATCATCATTGATATCTGTATTCAATACTACGCCATAGAAATAGATGTCATCAAACAGATTCATTACGAAAACATCGCCTCTGCATAGTTTGGGCCTCTTTCTCCTTATCAGTCTCAGCTGAAAAAGATCACTATCTATATCCTCTAATTTTTTGAGCAATTGTTTTGTTTCATCATTTAATTTCGCATATCTTTTTCTATATAATTCTGTTATAGGATGATACATATCTATCATTTAACTGATTCTCCTTAATTACTTTTGATATAACTTTCCGCCCATTGCATTGCCTGATCATAGAATCGATTTTTAGGGCTAATACTGTTAATTAAGTTCCATTCATTTGGTCCATTTTCTATAAAAAACTGTTCTATTGCCCTGGCTTGATTTCTTGTAAGGTGATCATATTTTTTATCTAGTATGTCGAATTTCCTTGGATGTGCTTTATTGTTCTTATGCTGCATTCTCCTTAATTCTAAATCTTGTTTTGTTATTCCTACATATTTTGCTTCATTTTCTACCATACCATGATAAACAGAATAATTTGCTTCCCCTTTATTCAGCCATATTTCAAATTCCGAGTCATTTGATGCTGATCTGGCTACAGTTTTATCTACTGTTGTAGATGCCGCTGTATTTTTCGCTGTCATTGCACACATATTGTGTACAAGAACTTTCTGCTCGGACACGTAATATGTATGGTAATCTTCGACTTCAAAATTGTATACGGTTACAGGTTCTTCAAGCTGTATATCCTCTTTTTCAGTGACTGTCCCTGCACTTCCGTCTTCAAGTCTGACTTCAGTTCCTGCAGTCAGTTCACCTGCAGCTCTCCATCCCTTGCCTTCGACGTAGAATGGATGCTCTGAAGTCGTCTCTATGACTTCTCCGTTTATAGCAAGCCGTACTATACTGTCCTTTTCTCTTACGAAGATCTTCTTGACCTGCTTCAGCGCCTTTTCTTTTGTCTCAGGATTTTCCGACCATACATAATCACCGGCTTTGATTTTTTCTATATTCTTGAAGCCTTTCTCTGTATGTATCTTAGTTCCTGCCGTGAAGCATGCGACTTTTGCCTGTTTTGCATTACTTGCGGCTATCGTATTCAGCTTGATCGTTGTCCGTGGCTTGGCTTTGACTCTTACGGTCTTTTTAGCCACTATCACAGGCTTGGCTTTAGATACCACTTTGACGACGGTTTTGGATCTTTTCACCGTGCTGACTGCAGTCTTTGTGTATTTCGCAGCCTTGTATGCCTTGTATCCGGTCTTGGCGACTTTTACTACTTTGAACGGATTCACAGCACCCAGCGTGGCTCCGCCGACTATTGCTGCCGCTTTCTTCCATCCTTTTAATTTCTTTTTCTTCGCGTATTTGTAGCCGTCATATGCTCCAAGTGCAGCGCCTACCACTCCCCAGATCCAGTGTCCACTCGGATCTGTGTATTTCACAGGGTTACCCGTGCAGTACGCATAGAGATTAAGCGTCGCTGTTCTCGAGCGATTGCCCCGATATGTGTCCTGTGTCATGAACACGCCGTTTTCGGGATTGTAGTATCTTGCGTTCAGATTGTACAGGCCTGTAGTCTTGTCATATATGCCTGCAGTGTAGCATACTTCATTGTAGAATGGCGATGCACTGTCTTTGTCATATGTCTTCGTCTCGCCGTAATCATCATAGTCATATGTCACCTGAGAAGTGCCGTCCGCTCCTACGATGTTTATCGTGCTTTCCCTGAGATCCTTTGTATACGTGTAGAAATTTACTGCGTCATCCTGGTCTGCTCTTGCAGTCTGCAGTATGTTGTCTTCTGCACCGATCAGGTTGAAACTCGTCACTTTGTCCTGAGCATCTTCCGTATACAGCACCGTGCTTCCATCGTAGAAGTATTCAGTGACATCGCTGCCTTCTTTTTTCTGCACGCGCTGTCCAAATCCATTGTACTGATTTTCCTGGACATAATCAACTGTTTCCCCGGTCCTGCCTGTAGCTTTTCTTAACCGGTTATCCGCGTCATATTCATATACTATCTGCTTTCCTGCCTCCTGATCCGTTTCGCTTATCTGATTGCCGTTTGCATCATAGGCATATGTTTTGCCGATAAGGCCGCCGGTTTCCATATCAAGGCCGTCGACTGCTGTAAGCTGGTTGAACTCGTTATATGTATAATATTTATTCGAGAGCAGCTCTACAGATCCTGAACGCTGACGCTGTACCACGTCACTTGTCTTGTTTCCTGCAGCATCATAGCTGTAATAGTGCGATTCTGCTGCGGACATCGCATCTTCTGCTGTACGTCTGCTTATCGAGCTTACTGTCAGCCTGTCGTTCACATCATATGAATAGTCACGTCTCTGACCGTAATATGTGCTGTTGGCTGTGCCGTATCTGTCGATGACATCTTCGCTTGTTATATTACTGTTTTTATCATATGTATATATGTGTGACTGTTTTACAGCGGTGCTGCTGCCGGTCATGCTGTCAGTATAAATGATTCCCGTCGGTCTGTTCAGCTTGTCATATGTATATGTCCGCTTCAGCCATTTGCCCGTACCCGTAAGTCCGTTCAGGAAGTCTGTATAATCCTTGATGGTTTCGACCTTGCCGTCTTCAGTATATGTATACTCTCTCAGTGTCCTGTCTGAGCCGTTCTTGCTGACAGCATCCACTTCCGTGAGCCAGCCGTGTATATTATACGTGAATTTCAGTCCGGATACGCCTAAAGCACAGTCCGGATAATCTATCGATACGAGTCTGTCTTTTCCATCATATCCATATGTGATCCTGTTTTTCTGTAATATCTCATCTGAAGGCAGTGCGTCGGTATCACACTCTGACACCGATATGAGCCGGTTGAAATCATCATACTCATATGCCGTGTAGCGGTATATGACATCCTGTCCGTCTACATGTTTCTTATCTGTCATCGACGTCATATTGTCCGCATCGTCATAAGTGAACTCACATCTCAGACTTTTGACAGCGCTGCCATTTTCACTGTCGTAATAGTCTACAGCGGTGAGACGGTCACGTACATCGTATGTATATGCCCTGTAGTTGCCCTTTTTATCTGTTGCCTTTATCAGATTATCTCGGGCATCGTATTCATATGATGTGCTGATCGATGTTCCGTCAGTCTCGCTTACACCCAGATCTTCGACTCTTATCGTCTTGTCTGTGCTGTCTTTTACCACGATACTCTTTGCCGTTGTCGTTACTGTTTCACTGCCCTGCTTGACAGTTCGCGGCTCTATGATGACATCCTTTGTCGTACGGTCCGTATCAGAAACATCATACTGATATTCATACTTTACATTGTCCGGAAGCGTTACTGAGAGCAGATTGCCGGATTTATCATAAGCATAGTGCGTGGTATTTCCCAGAGGATCCGTCTTCTCTGTAGCATTGCCGTCCGCATCATAGCTGCTCCTGCTTACTATGCTTCCCTGTATCTGACTGCCGTCTGAGCCTGTGCTGTCTTCCCTGACTTTGTATCCGGTGGTATTCGTACCCGGTTCATAGTCCGGATCCGTCACTGTCGCAGTGAGATTTCCCTTGTCATCATAAATATAGATCTCTAAAAGTCCGTCAGTGCCGGACAGCGTCTGACCCATTATCCATTTCGTTACAAGATCTCCCTGGAGACTGTATGTCATATCCGTATACAGTCCGCCCTGATAACTTCTTACGACATTTCCTTTATGGTCAGTATATGTTTCAGATATTATCGTTCCATCCGCATATGTCTGCTTCGTTACGTATGCATTGTTCACGCTTACCGTATCGTTTCCTTTTCCCTGATATATGCTGACATCCTGATACCTGTATGTCGTATTTATATTTTCTTCTGAATCGCCTTTCTTTATCTTTGTATTTGTAACCCGACCCATGCTGTCGTAGGTATACCATTTTTCTATACCGTCTTCCAGCTTCTCATAAGTTACCATGCCGTTTTTGTCATACTCTTTAGCCGTACTCTGCTTCAGCTGATTGCTGTCTGCGTACTTATAAGTAGTGGCTGTCAGTCTGCCGAATCCGTCATACGTACTGGAAGTCTGGTATCCTCTGCTGTCAGTTTCCTTGATGAGTCTGCCCATCACATCATAAGTTTTCCCTGTGGTTATCGTTTCGTTAGTACCGTCAGGCTTAGGTATGCTCTGTGTGCAGCTTTCGGTCTTCTGTGTAACTCCATCTGCAGTATTATACTGATACGTGTAGACGGATGTGCTTTTTACGGATTCAGATGTTATCTCATATGCATCGTTCACGGTTATCAGACTTTCTGTCATGCTGGCAAGCTCGCCTTTGAAATCACCTTCCGTATGATATGTGTTCGTTATTTTCGTTCCTGCCACATAATTTATAGTCTCAGTTACATTGCCGGACTGGTCATATGAATACTTTTTGTATTCAGTCACTTTGCCATCGCTGTTCGTCTCTTTCACAGTCTTTATCAGCTCGTCAAGGTTGGCGCCGTCTTCCGCGGTGTAATATGTGTATTCGCTTACAGTTCCATCGTCTTCCGTTTCTGTGACCGGAGTGCTTCCTGAATATTTGGCTTTGTTTTCTTTGATGCCGCTTTTCTCGACTATGTATCCGCTGCTGTTTATCTCATAATACTGTGCTGTATTCGTTGTCTGTATCAGCTGGTTGTCCTGATATGTCCTGGTCATTACATCAAGACCGGTCTCATCTGTACCGTTCAGCACGCTGACATCCTCAGCGCCTCGTATACTTTTTTCGCATTTACCGTAAACCCTGTCAAAGAAATCTTTCTCGCCAAGCACCACCTGACCGCCTGAATATTTCTTTGTTATAGTCGATGTATTATCTTCTGCATATTCGAAAGTGAATTTTTCACCGTCAGGATATTTTACCTCCTTCACCTGATCTGTATCGAAATCGTATGAAATGTCGTATTTGTTTTTGTTCTGTGCTTCTTTTATACACGTAAGGTTTCTAGGCTGAGAGCTCAGAAGAGGTTTGTCGTACTCATATACATACTCGATACTGTCATCGCCGGATACTTCCGTTACTTTTGTAAGAAGCCGTTCTGATGATAGCAGCGGTTTCGTATAATCATACTCGATCCTGCTGCCGTCAGGCATGCGCACTTCTTTTACAGTAAGCGGATCTGTTCCATTTTTGCCATCGTTATATATGAACTGCAAAGTGATATCATTGTTCGTTCGCATCGCCGAAAGAACGCCTTTTTTCGCATCATGTTCGAATATAACGAAATTGCCGTTGTTTTCCTCCATGAGGATCAGCTGTCCGCCGCTGTTGAAATAGTATTTAAGTCCGTCTTTCGTGTGCAGCATGAACTGGTATCTCAATGTCACTTCCGTATTGCTGCCGCCCGAAGATACTGTAACTGTCTTGTTCTGTTCAGTCTGCTCCGCTGTAAGGTTCACGTAGCTTCCGAATGAAGAAATGAAATGTTCATCACCGGTTCCTCTCGTGAAATGATATATCGTTCCGTTGCCGTCTTTCAATACTACATGAGTGAAGTCAAGTGTATTGTTTTCCGATACGTTTATCAGCTCCATATCGTAATCATGACTCCATCCGGATCCGAAAGTCCCTCTACTGCTGCTCTGGCTGTTGTATGTCCTCATCAGCTTTATATCAAAGCCTTCATTAGGGATCTGAGCGTCACTCTGCTGATAAACGAAATTGCCGCTGCTCTTTTCGATATATCCATTGCCATTAGGTGTATTGAATTCAGTAAACTCCCAGAAATCCTTTATACCCAGTCTCTTGACCGATTCATTCGGGTCTGCAGCTCTCCCTGCCATGGTTTCCGTGAATGAGCTTCTGTCTTCACGGTTCACTCCTGTATTGATGCTGTATTTCTTTACTGCACACACCTTATAGTAGAGATCTTTTCCATGCCATGCATTGATCTCCGTATAGTATCCTGCCTTTATATCAGATGCCACTCTGGTGCTTTCATCAGGTATGAAGTCCTCATTCGTGCTTCGGTAGACTTCATAAGATATATTGTCCGGCAGATCGTCAGGTATATCCCATTTAAGATATGTCTTATAATTGAGCTTGTCCTCGACGCTCAATCGCTTCGGAGCAAAATCTTCTACATTCGAATAGATAAACGATTCATTAAAAGAAGTATCTCCATAGAAGATCACCGGTATGTCACTGATGCTTTGCCCTTCTGCTGCCGTGACTTTGATGTCAAAATTGTATGCAAATGCGCTGCTGCCTGTTAAATCCGTTACATAGTATGTCGTATCAGGCTGTATAGTTACATACTGCCCTTCCTGTACGGCATTTGCCTTTATCTGATAAACGGCCGCATCAGACTGCGCTTTTATGCGAAAGCTCAGCACTGAATCATGGCTAGAGAAATTTTTTGTTCCGGTATTGCCCGATATTTCACTTCCCGAAAAAGATATCGAATTTTTATACCCGTTTTCCATAACAGGCACGCTGTATTTGCGGCTTCCGTCCGACTCTTTCTTGAGCGCCAGAACATCCCACCATCCGAGTGCATCATAAAGTGCATTGCCGTTTTCATCTTTGAGAGCAGGCGAAGATTCTCTGTTCGCTATGTACCATACGACTCCGGGTACATCTCCGACAACACTGAGTCGTTCCTTGTCCGATCCCACTATGAATGATCCTTTGTAAGGCAGATTAGATTCGCCCTTATCTATCTCAAGACCTGCTTCGATTATCTTCGGTTTCGTATTATCTGACGGCACCTTCATATCTGTAGTCTTCTCAGTCTTGTTTCCTGCCTTGTCTGTCGCTACGATCTTGAGTGTATATTCTTTGTTTTCCTCGAACGGAGCTTTGTTTATATCTATATATGCGATCAGATAGTTGTACACTGAACTGCTGCCTTTAGCAACAGGCTCTTCGTTGTACGCCGAAGCATCCTTTTCTTTCGCATATACTGTCCACTCCTTGAGATTGTCATCTTTTACTGTTCCCTGAAGATAACACTGATTGAAGGTTATATCTTTTACTTCAGGAGCAGTCTTATCAACTACACAAGGCACGATCATTTCTTCTCCCGGATGACCGTTTTTCGATTTGCCCCTTATAACTACTTCCCATTCGCCTTCTTCATTAGGAACATTTATCGTTGCACTTCCGTCAAACGGCAGAGTTCCGTTTTCCCCTGCGGGTACGAGTGTTTTAAAGTCCTCGTCATCTGGGAACATGCCTTCTATGCTTCCAAGCTTTATCTTTTGCTGAGGCGTGTACGAAAAGCCCCATACCATAGTAGCTGTACCACCTTTTGAGTGTTCTATCTGTACTTTATCAGGCACGGGCAGTGTATATGTCACCTCAAAATCTTTTGTGATTTCTTTCGTCCTGCCTACTGAATCTTTAAGATACAGCACCAGTCGGTACTTGCCGTAGCTGTCGCACACATCAAGTGTGTCCATCACTATATTTTCACTTATCGTGATGTTCTTTGTCAGTGTTTTTACTGATGAAGAATCCACACCCGTTACTGTTCCTGCCTGGTTGGTCGTCAGCTTATAAAGCTTCAGTGTACTTTCCTTTATCGGACTTCCTGTTCCGCTGACTCCAACTTCAATATTTACCGGCTTATAGATCTGTGTGACCTCATTTCCCGTAACCAGATCTGTGAGTATCAGGCTTCCTAACGGATCATCTACATCTTTCTGATATGAAAGTCTCCTGACTTTTTCGTTTCCCGCTTTATCAGACGCTTTGACATGTATCGTGTATGATCCGGACGTCAAAGACCTGTCTGACTCAACGAATCTGAAAGAACCACTATATGGTTTTGCTTCATTTATCGAAAGTTCCGCCGGAGCTTTGAAATCACTGTCAGACACAGGTGTCCCTTTTGCCTTTACTGCATATGAAACAGCTGATGCATCGATATGCTCATCAGTTACGCCTGAAAATTCTATGACAGGATTGTTTTCCTGTGTCCATTTCCCCTTTATATCTTCTCCCGAACTGTTTTTAAGCGCTGCAGATCCTATCTCCGGTGCAGTATTGTCGACATGAAGTATCCCTGCAGATACAGCCTCTCCCGCTGCACCACTGCTGCTCACGCCTCTTACATAAACTTTATAGCATCCTGCTTCCAGCACAGGCAGGCTGCTGCCTGAGGTTATCGCGGTATCCTCGCTGAAATCCCGTATAACACTTCCCTCTGACTGTGATGCTTCATCATATGCAGTCAGCTTATACTCTGCTCTCGCTATGCCTGCTGATGACAGTCCCGAAAATGTCAGTTTTGCATCTGTACTGTTTTTCACATATGCAGGCGATACCTGTGCGCCTGTTGCTGCAGGCGGCTCCTCTGAATATGTCACTGTAAGTTTCGGTCTGTACACGGCATATGATGAACGGCTTCCAAAAAACACCGCATATCCCGGAGAAGCTGTTATGTTCTTCAATGCCACTCCGTTATCCGATGCCGTACCATTAGCAACGCTCTTTACATAAGGCAGTATATCAAGCGCATGCGCTACCGCAGCAGGCTGTGTCCTGATCGATGACATCGCACTGCTTTCACATGACGGTCGATTATTGTACGTAAGTGATGACGGACTCCAGCTTCCCGTGACTCTAAAAGCACCGACTGTCTGCCCGTTTTCTCCGCCACTCACTTCATATGCACTCAAAACTGCAGATGAAATATTTTTGCCCGAAATCTGACTCTGCAGATTTACAAACTGGATATACGTCTCATGAATACCGGTGCTGTTCGAACCGGCAGGCATCACGACAGTTCCACTGTCATAAAAATTTGTCCCTGCATAGCTTCCGCTTATGACGTATACATCCCGCATCTGACTGGATCCTGTCCATGTAGTTGTAGGATCTATCGTTACCGGATATTTTCGCTCACTGTCATTCAAATAATCACTGTCAACGGTCATCTTCAGGATATATGAACCATCCTCTTCGCCTTCAGAAAGATCGTATGTGATATCCTCACTGTAAGCATCTGCGCCTGCATCGTTCATCCACGGCTGAGCTATCGCTGCGATTATTTCATCAGTCGAATCATCATATATGGTTATTCCCTCACTGGTCGAATTCTTTTTCGCCTTGAGACTTCCTGTCTTCAACACATACTCAAAAACATTGCTTTCCGGCTTCTCATTGAGTATGATCGTTTCTTTTATTCCGTTGTCGCCTGAAGTATATTTGAATACAGCAGGTTTGCGCTCATCTCCATATACCGCATTTACCGGCAGCTTCTCTTCATCCTCATAGATCGTCGGCACTTTTTCTTTTTCAAGCTTTACTTCTGACTGTTTTATACCTGTATTTTTCAGAGTCTTACTGCTTGGAGTTATTTCTATCCTGTATGACTCCTTTTCCAGGAGTATAGGCGTCTCCTCAGAAAGGAGCTGCGGCATGTACTGTTTCTTGTCGCCCTGCCTGTTTTTGTAGGCATAATCTTCAAGTGACTCATTTTGTTCCGTCTTTTCCCCATTCGCTATTGCAACAAGGGATGGGTCATAATCGACCAGTTTCCCGGAATCATCTTTATAACGCACATCTCCACCATGAAAAACACTCATCGTTTCTCCCTGCCCGAGATCGTATGTCGTTACTGATTCCTTCTTCTCAATAACATTTTTTTCACTGACTTCATCCGGCGAAATCTTTTCTGCACTGGCCTTTTCAGATCCCGCTGGTTTCTTTTCAGTCTTCGCTGCGTATCCTACATTAGGTATCAATGTTATCGTAAGACAAAACATTAATACCCATGCTATGACTTTATGTCTCAGCTTAGTATCCATACCTTCTTCCTTTCTTCTGACATGCCATATCAGTGACTGTGTCAGAATTTTTCCCTTCACTAAAACACGTACTAAAATGTTTTGTGATTATAGCACAGTATTTTTTTAATGCAATTTATTTTTTAAAATTTTCGCTATTTTTTGATAATTTTTTAATGCTTTTCATTACGGGGGGATTCACTTTTGATAAAAAAATATTTTTGTTTCTTTTATCGACAACTCAATTTATGAGATATGGGTACAAAAAAGGCTTTCAAAAAACCTCTCAACGATCGCGGCTGGCAGCTTTATACAAGCACATTCCCGGCACGTCCGACGGGCAAAAAAACGATGGGGTGGCTGTCGCATTAACGATTTGTGATCGTTAGCGCGACGCCACTTTCTTTCTGCAAAAACACCAACGGCGGCATAGTCTAAATGACCGCGCCGCCGTCTGTTATCTTTATATCCGTACTGTAAAATCTCATGAGCGCATCGACTGCGTATTTCGTGTCCATGCTGCCTGCCGTCTCGTAGCTCGAGTGCATCGCGAGCTGCGGCAGCCCGATATCGACCGCATGCATGCTAACCTGTATATTGGAAAGGTTGCCGAGCGTCGATCCGCCTGCGCTGTCGCTGCGGTTTGCAAAGTGCTGCACGGGCACTCCCGCTTCACGGCATATCTCGCCGAAGACCGCACGGCTGAACGCGTCCGTCGTATACTTCTGGTTGGCGCTCTCCTTTATCACTACGCCTTTATTGAGGAAAACGCGGTTCTCCGCATCCGTCTTTTCCGGATGGTTCGGGTGGACGGCATGGGCATTGTCGCAGCTGACCATGAATGATCTCGCCACTGCCATGCGGTAGTCTTCTTCTGACCTGCCGAGCCCTGAATTTATCCGCTGCAGCGTGTCGTAGAGAAACGTAGACATCGCGCCCTGCTTCGTGTTCGAACCCACTTCTTCATTGTCGAAGCAGCAGTACACGTTTACCGATCTTTCGCAGCTGCTCTCTGCGAACGCTTTGAGCGATGCGAATGCGCACTGCAGATCATCGAGTCCCGGCGCAGAGATGAATTCCTTCTCAACGCCCCACAGCACAGGCTTCTGACGGTTCACTAGGAACAGATCCTTTCCGAGTATGTTCTCCGGCTCCACTCCCAGCTCATCAGCGATCATCCTGTCGAAAGCACCCTTTTTCAGCGCACCTGCCGAAAAGAGAGGGCACAGATCTACCTGTCTGTTGAACTTGTATCCACTGTTTATATCGCGGTTCATATGGATCGCCACATTCGGGATCAGCAGTATGTCGCGGTCTATATCAAGCAGTCTGGACCTTATCACGCTGCCGGAATTTCCGGCACTGCTGCTTCGTCCGCACTGTTCTGCAGTGCCGCCCGTCGCTGCGCTGTGATCCCAACGCTCCGTACCGTCTGCCTTTTCCCTCACGAGCACACGCCCCGCAACGCTCAGCGGCCTGTCCAGCCACGTGCTGTCTATCATCCCGCCGTATGCCTCGACATTCAGGCGCAGATATTCACCCGGCCCCTCAAGCTCTGGCACATTTTTTATCTTGTACGTCGGCGAATCGCTGTGTGACGCGCAGATCCTGAATCCGCCGCCACTGCCGGCACCGTCACCGCCATCACGGGCACTGCCACTGACATCCTGCCCGATCCTGAACGCGACGATGCTCGATCCGTTCCGCGTCGTATAATAGCTGCCGCCCTTTGCAACATCCCACTTCTCCGTCTCCGGCAGATATCTGAAGCCCCTCGTCTCAAGATACCCCGCTATGTTCGCGACCGCATGGAAAGCACTCGGGCTCTTTCCTGCAAAGTCCAGCAGTTCTTCCGATATCCTTATATGATCCATTTTCGTATTACCTCTTTTCATCCGTGATTCGCACTCATGATGCGCTCCGCTTCAGTCATCAGCACGTCCTTCGAGTTTTCCAGCTCACCGTCCGTGACCTTTTCCAGCAGCACCTCCAGCATCGCTCCGACCGCAGGTCCCGGCTCCATCCCCGCAGCCAGCAGATCGCTGCCGCCGACCGCCAGAGCCTTTAGCGAAAAACACTGCTCCTGCTCTAGTATTCCACGCATCATCATTTCTATCTCGCTGAATTTCACTTTGAGCGCTTCTGTCATGTTGCCCGTCGCCAGATTGTCCGCAAACTTGATCGCAAGTATCTCGAACAGCACCTCCGGCGTGAATTTTCTCATCCATTTTTTCAGCAGCCGCTCGTCGCTTTCGAACAGCATGTCGTGATACTTCACCAGCAGCACCACCCTGTCCGCAAACGCCTTGTCGACCCTGAACCGCTTCATTATCTCCGCAGTGACCTCCGCGCCCTTCGCCGCATGCCCGAAGAAATGGCCCCGGCCCGTATCATCCGGCGAATAAGTGAGCGGCTTTCCTATATCGTGGAAAAGCGCCGCAGTCTTCATATATTCGCGGTTTTCAGGAGTCGTCTTCACTGCCTCCATAGCATGTATGCAATGCTCCAGCACATCGTATTTGTGGTACTTGTTGCGCTGATCGAAGCCTTTCATCGCGTAAAGCTCGGGGAACACTTCGCCTAGCACGTCTATGTATCTCCGCACCACATTAGGCGCATACTTTCCTGTCACCAGTTTCCTGAACTCCGAAAAGACCCGCTCCACCGACAGTTTTTTAAGCAGCCCGCCGTTCCTGAACATCGCCGCCTCGGTCTTCTCCTCGATCCTGAATCCCAGCACAGACGCAAACCTCATCGCGCGCATTATCCTTAGCGCGTCTTCTCTGAACCGCTCGTCAGGATCTCCCACCGCACGCAGCACGCGATTCCTAAGGTCTTCCGACGCCCCGAGGATATCCGTGATGCTGCCGTTTTCATCCATCGCCAGCGCATTCACCGTAAAATCCCTGCGTTTCAGGTCCTCCTCGAGCGATCTCGTGAATCCCACGCTGTCCGGGTGCCTGCAGTCAGAATATCCCGATTCTGTCCTGTACGTCGTTATTTCCAGCGGCACCATACGCACACTTTTATCCGACTCTCCGCACTCTGCCAGGATCTCCGATCCAGCCTGCCCGCCGGTTCTCTGATCCGCTCCGCTCTCGTTCTGCGGCGCATCACCACCGTCTGCCTCAGCGATCAGAGTGATCGTTCCGTGTTTTATACCTGTCTTGATTATCTTCATGCCATGGAAAATGCGCATCATCTCTTCGGGCGTAGCGCTCGTGGTTATGTCGATATCTATCATGTTACTGCTTCCGCGCAGATGCGGCTCATCTGTCAACGCACGCGCATACCGGCAGGAGCCGAAAATATCTTCCGCAGACGGTCTGCTCATCCGCCTCGTCATCTCGTCCCGTACACATCCGCCGACAAAATACGCCTTATGCCCTGCCGCTTTCAGCATTCTCACCGCCGTACACCCTGCTCTGAATTCATATATCGATCTGATGTCTCTCATACCTTGCGCCTCCATGCATACTGAGTCTAACAGTATGATTATACCACGCATGCCATTCACCCTGTGTGATTTTTTGCAAAGCGGCAGCCCTCCTGCACGTCCGGGCGCTTCTTTCATTTGTCTGGCATGCAGTTTTTTCCATTTCAGACCCGAAAAAATGTAGTCATTCAGCCAAATCAGGCCCGAAAAAATGTGATGACTCGACTATATGCATCCGATAAAGTTAGCAATTTCAAGCATTCTCCTATCACAAACCACTTGATACACAGCCGCGAAACCTGTACAATACTTTTGAATAAAACAACAGGGGATATAACAATGAACAATACAGAACTGAACTACGAAGAATTACTGAAAACACACAGGCGAAACCTGCACATGATACCGGAGCTTGACCGCGACCTGCCGGAAACGAAAAAATATCTGCTTTCCGTGCTCGAGCAGCTGAACTGCAGACTCACATTCCTCTGCGGATCCGGCATCTGCGCATATTTCGACAAAGGACAGAAAGAAACGTACGCGTTCCGCGCCGACATGGACGGACTGCCTGTCCAGGAAACGAACACGTGCAGCTACCGTTCCACACACGAAAACAAAATGCACGCCTGCGGGCACGACGGACACATGGCGATGGTCCTGACGCTCGGACAGTACGTGAACACCCTCGACGAGCTGAAATGCAACGTGCTGCTGATCTTCCAGCCGGCCGAGGAGACGCTCGGCGGCGCCAAGGAGATATGCCAGAGCGGCATCTTTACAACATATAATGTGACAAAAGTCTTCGGCATACACATGTGGCCGTTCATCGACGCAGGAAAGATCGCATCCAGACCGCACGCGCTGATGCCGAAATCAGCCGAAATCAACATAGACATATACGGCAAAGCCGCACACGGCACAGCGCCTTACGAAGGCATCGATGCGCTTTACATAGGCACCGAATATCTCAGACGTGTTTATGCAAAGCACGCACAGATCCCGGGTGCAGTACCGCGCTTCCCAGAAGGGGTCGGCGATCTGCCGCGCGCACCGCAGAAAGAGCCGGAAGACAAGACTATCATCCACATCGGCAAGATGGTCAGCGGCTACGCCAGAAATATAGTTTCCGACTACACGCATTTCCTCGGCACGGTCCGCGCATTCAGCGAAGAGAATTTCAACATGATAATAAACCTGCTCAGGAGCACGCTCACCGAGATAGCAGACGAATACGGCTGCAGCACAGAGTTTTCCAACAGCGAAGGCTACCCGCCTGTGATCAATGACGTCGATCTCTACAATGAGATACTGCCGGTGCTCAGAGGACTTCCGGGCGGATACGAGGAATTCGCAGAGCCGCTCGTGATCTCAGAGGACTTCTCGTTCTACGGTCACTACGCGCCCGCAGTATTTTTCCTGCTCGGCACAGGCACAGGCATCCCGCTCCACAGCGTCGATTTCGACTTCGATGAAAAAGTACTGCTGAGCGGATTCGAGCTCTACAGACGCATACTCGCATAGTCCCGAAAGGAGGCTCCGGTGTACAGGATATTCATCGTCGAAGACGACGAAACAATAGCATATTCGATCGCAGAAAAGCTCACGAGCTGGGGTTTTGAGTCAAAAGTCTGCACGGACTTCAGAAACGTGCTTTCCCAGACCATCGCACTGGAGCCTCACCTCGTGCTGATGGATATATCCCTGCCCTTCTTCAACGGCTACCACTGGTGCCGCGAGATCCGCAGGATATCCGAAGTCCCCGTCATGTTCATATCTTCCGCGGGAGACAACATGAACATCGTGATGGCGATAAACATGGGCGCCGACGATTTCGTCGCAAAACCTTTCGACATGGACATGCTGCTCGCCAAGATCCAGGCGCTCCTGCGCAGGACCTACGACTTCACCGCGAGCCGCCCCGCCGTGCTGCAGCACAACGGCGTGATCCTCAACAGCTCCGCATGCAGCGTCTCGTTCGAAGACCGAAAGCTGGAGCTTTCCAAAAACGAGAACAAGATACTCACGATACTCATGGAAAGCAAAGGGCAGGTCGTCACGCGCGACACGCTCATGAACAGGCTGTGGGAGACCGACTGCTTCGTGGACGAGAACACGCTGTCGGTCAACATCACGCGCCTTCGAAAGGCACTGGCGTCCATCGGGATCACCGACCTGATAAAGACCAAAAAAGGAATGGGGTATATAATAGAATGAAAAACAACATAAGATCTATCGCCATCCGGACATACATCCGCAGCCGACTGCCCCGGATCATACGCTTCTGCATCTTTTCGCTGATCTTTGCAGGAGTGTTTTTTCTTTATGATGCAAATACCTACGCTGTGCTCTACGCGGCGCTGATATGTGCCGTCATATGCGTGTTCTGCGCGATATATGATTTTTCTTCATATTATAAAAAGCTGAGCGCGCTCCTGCTTGCCGCTGATGTGATCACCGAATCGCTCGATTCACTGCCCCGCCCCGAAAACGCTGTCGACCGTGCATACACAGACCTGATCCGCAGGCTTTACAAAGACCGCAATGCAGTGATCGCCGAAAGCACAGGATCTAGGAACCAGATGCAGGACTACTATGCGATGTGGGTGCACCAGATCAAAGTTCCGATCTCCGCGATGCATATGCTGCTGCAGGATCAGGAAAAGAGCTCGCCGATGAATGTGCAGCTGTTCAAGATAGAGCAGTACGTCAGCATGGCGCTCTCATATGTCAGGCTCGAGGCCGAACAGACTGACTACGTGATAAAGCAACACAGCCTCGACTCCATCGTGAAACAGTCGGTCCGCAAATACGCTCCGCTTTTCATTTCCAAAAAAATACGTCTCAACATCGAAGATACCGCTCTCATCGTCAATACTGACGAGAAATGGCTCGGCTTCGTGATAGAGCAGATCCTGTCGAACTCCCTGAAATACACGAGCAGCGGCAGCATTTCCATATCATATGAAACTCCTAAAACTCTCATTATCAGCGACACAGGCATCGGGATCGCACCGGAAGATATCCCGCGTATCGGCGAAAAGGGCTTCACCGGCTACAACGGCCGCACTTTCAGAAAATCCACCGGGCTCGGCCTGTATCTGTGCAAAGAGATACTGATGCGTCTCTCGCACTCGATGACGATCAGCTCGGAAGTCGGCAAAGGCACGACCGTGAAGATCGACCTGCAGACATACGAGATCACGCCCGAATGATCCTTCCCATCTGAGGCCGCCGGCACGACTGCCGGCGAACATTACAAAAATGAAAGATACGACGCAGCGATCGTAAGACAGATGAATGGCTGCGTCGTTTTTGATCTGTTACCATTGATACATGATAGATCAACAGGATTCAAGGAGGCATAAATATGACTGTTTTACTCGAAGTAAAAGGCCTGCAGAAAGTGTACACCACACGATTCGGCGGCACCAGCGTGACTGCTCTCAGGAACGTGAACCTTTCCGTAGAAAAAGGCGAATACATCGCCATCATGGGAGAGTCAGGCTCAGGCAAGACGACACTGCTCAATATACTCGCGGCGCTCGATAAACCGACGCGCGGCCAGGTACTGCTCAGCGGCAATGATATCACTGCGATCAGTGAAAAGGAACTGTCCGCATTCAGGCGCAGCAACCTGGGATTCGTGTTTCAGGACTTCAACCTGCTCGACACGTTCAACCTCAAGGACAACATTTTCCTGCCGCTGGTGCTTTCCGGCAAAAAATACGGCGAGATGAGCAAGAGACTCAAGCCGCTGGCAGCGATGCTCGGCATCTCCGACATTCTCTACAAATACCCTTACGAGGTCTCCGGCGGACAGAAACAGCGTGCAGCAGTCGCCCGCGCACTGATAACCTCACCGCAGCTGATCCTGGCAGATGAACCGACAGGCGCGCTCGACTCGCGTTCCGCAGACGAGCTGCTGAAGCTTTTCAGCATGATCAACCGCGAAGGACAGACCATCGTGATGGTGACCCACTCGGTCAAGGCTGCAAGCCACGCAGGCAGAGTCCTCTTCATCAGCGACGGAACGGTATTCCACCAGATGTACCGCGGAAATGCCACTTCTGAAGAGATGTTCCAGCGCATTTCCGACACACTCACGACTATGGCGACAGGCGGTGGTCACAATGATTAGGATCTACCTCGGCATGGCGTTCAGCAACATCATCAAAAACCGCAGGATATATCTGCCGTACATGATCGCCTGCACGTTCACGGCGGCGATATATTACATAATATGCTCGCTCGGAGACAACAGCAGCCTGACCGATCTGTGGGGCGGCAGCATCATCAGGAGTTACATGAACATGGGACAGCTGATCGTCTCGATCTTCGCTGTGATCTTCCTGTTTTATGTCAACAGCTTTCTGCTGAAACGCAGGCAGGGCGAGTTCGGGCTTTACAACATCCTAGGTATGGAAAAGCGCCATATCGCGAAGATCATCGCGTTCGAGACTTTATATACTTATATAGTCGTCGCAGTGTGCGGTACGGTTTTCGGGATACTGCTCGACAAGCTGATATACCTGATACTATTGAAAATGCTCGGCGCTGCGGTTCCTGTGGGGTTTTACATATCAGGCTCTGCTATAGCAAAAAGCCTAATTCTGACAGGAGCCATATTCATGCTGATGCTGCTGAACTCCATCAGGCTGATACACAAAGCGCGCCCAGTCGAGCTCCTCAGGAGTGACAGCGCAGGCGAACGCGAGCCCAAAGCGAAATGGGCGCTGGCAGTGCTCGGAGTCATCCTTCTCGGCGCCGGTTATTATATCGCTGTTACTGTAAAGAATCCGATCACGGCATTCATGCTGTTCTTCGCGGCCGTAGTGCTCGTCATCGCGGGTACATACCTGCTGTTCACCGCAGGCAGTATCGCACTGCTGAAGCTGCTGCGAAAAAACAAGAATTACTATTACAGAACAAAGCACTTCATCAGCATCTCGTCGATGCTTTACAGGATGAAACGAAACGCGGCAGGCCTCGCGAACATCTGCATCCTTTCCACTATGGTGCTCGTAATGGTTTCCGCAACTATGTTCATGTACCTCGGATCGAATGAAATGCTCAGGATACGCTACCCTGCCGAGTTTGTGATGACCGCATCGGTCGATGACCCGGGTGCTCCCGAAGCAGCCTCACTGCTGGATGATGCGATCAGCAAAGAAGGCCTTGCCGGAAAAGACGCGATCACATACCGGGATCTTTCAATAAACGCATTCTACGATGAAAAGTCAGGCGGATTCACTACAGATCCCGACATATATCAGAGCTCGTCTGCAGTGGATATGCTCGACCAGATCTCGACTCTGGTATTCATCCCGCTCGAAGACTACAACCGCTGCAGCGGCCGCCACATGAAGCTCGACAGTGACAGCGACGTGCTTGTGTACTATACCGGCTCATCTGAGGCTCCCGGATCAGGCAGCGATACATTGACTATCGACGGACAGCAGTTCGATATCAGTGGCGAGCTCGATTCCATGATCAGAAACAGCAATATCGTCGCATCTATAAACAGCGGCTGCTTCATCATCGTGAAGGATATTTCCGTGATCGAAAAGATCCTCGAGACATCAGCCGAGCTTTCGGGCGATGACCAGTCGTTTATCAGCTTCAACTACATGACTGACATCAAGGGCGATCCCAAAGAAAACAGCGATGCCATCGGACGTGTATATGATCAAGCCCTGGCAGCGATCAGCGGTCTGGATGCGGGCAGCAGTGCGGATCAGAACAGCAGCCCGGATGCGAAGAGCCACTCGGATCAGAACAGCGGTGCCGCTACCAATGATAGTGCCGGCGAAAACGATACAGCGCCGGGCAGCACAGTCTCCCTCCAGTGCAGGAGCGTAGAATCAGTGTCTTATACAGCTGATTTTACCGGTCTGTTCTTCATCGGCATCTTCCTCGGCCTGCTGTTCCTGATGGCTACCGTGCTGATAATGTACTACAAACAGCTGACGGAGGGCTACGAGGACAGAAAACGATTCGAGATACTGCAGAATGTGGGGATGAGCCATACCGAAGTCCGCAGATCGATCAACTCGCAGATACTGATCGTGTTCTTCCTGCCTCTCGTCACGGCCGGCATCCACGTGGCGTTCGACTTCCCGTTCATTTTCAGGGTGATGACGCTGATGAACCTGTTCGACAAGAAGCTGTTCGCGCTTTGCACAGCGGGATGTTTCCTGGCATTCACGGTGTTCTACATCGTCGTGTATCTGCTCACATCCAGGCTGTATTACAGGATCGTCAGAAAATAGGAAATCTTCACCTTTTCTCCATTTGAAATCATCACATATTTGTGATAGTCTGTCCTTATGTTAGGTTATGTAAAGATCGACAAGGGTGAACTCAAGGTCCGCGAATACGAGGTATATACAGGTTACTACTGCGGCGTATGCAAATCCATAGGCCGCAGATACGGCCAGCTGCCGCGCATGGCGCTGAGCTACGATGCGGCTTTCCTGGCGATACTGCTCGCCTCGCTCAGCGATGAAAGCGATACCCCCGTTCAGGAGCACTGCATCGCGCATCCTGTCATAAAGAAAAAGACAGTGATCCGCAATCGTGCCATAGACTATGCGGGAGACGTCATGCTGATACTCGCCTGGTACAAACTTGCCGATGACGCAGCTGACGAAGGCAAGGCCTACGCAAAGCCTGTGATGCTGATGATGAAGCGGATCTTCCGCAGACTGAACCGCCTGTACCCGGAGCTTTGCAGCAGCATAGAAAACCACCTGTCTGCGCTTTCCGCACTCGAACGAGAAAAATGCGCCAGCATAGACATGGCGGCCGAAGCATTTTCGAAGATAATGGAAGACATATTCACCGAAGGTCTGCGAACAGTCTACGGGAGCGAACCGCCGCAGCATAAACATCACGGTGACCGAGGCGATCCCGGTATTTCCGGCATGCAGGACGATCGTACATACATCGGAACATCGCCCGGCAGCAGCGAACGCTCTGATGATCCGGATGCTCCCGGCGCTTCCGGCATGCAGGACGAACCGTGCGGCTTTGCATCGCCCGGCAATGACACGCGCGGGCTGCTGGCACGCGCAGGATATCACCTCGGCAAATGGATCTACATGATAGACGCGGTCGACGATATCGATGAAAATATAGAGTCAGGCGCATACAACCCGCTGCTCTTTCGATTCAAGTTCGACGCCGCGAACGAGACCGCAGACGAATTCCGCGCACGGATCGAACCGGATCTGCGCTTCAACCTGTACCATTACCTTGCGATGCTCAGCCGGTGCACCGACTCGCTCGACATCAGAAAAAATGCCGGCATCATAGAAAACGTGATATATTTCGGACTCAATCGGAAAACCGAAGAGATAATAATGAGGACGGATAAAGATAAACAGATTTGATTTCAATAGAAGAAGGAGATTTAGATGAACCCTTATGAAGTACTGGGCGTGCCTGAAAACGCCTCCGAAGAAGAAATAAAAAAAGCGTACAAAGAACTCGTCAAGAAATACCATCCGGATAAATATCAGGATAACCCGCTTGCCGACCTTGCAGAGGAAAAACTGCAGGAGGTCAATGAGGCATACGACATGCTGATGAAGAACAGGAACTCCGGTCCATCAGGCAGCTACAGCTACGGGAATTACGGCAGCGGCTCAGGTTCCGGCGGCAGCTATGGCACGCCTGACTACATGGCAGTACGCCGTTACATCGATGCAGGCAACCTGACTGCAGCAGAAAACATCCTGAACAGCACCAAGGACAGAAGCGCCGAATGGTTCTTCCTGTCAGGTATGCTTTCCTACAGAAAAGGCTGGTACGATGATGCTGTCAACAAACTCAAAACAGCTAACGACCTGGCTCCTAACAACATGGAATACAGCCAGGCTTACGGCCGTATAATCAACATGGGCGGAGCCTATCAGAATCAGGCTTACGGCCGCGGCTACGGAAGCAGCAATGATATGTGCTGTCAGGCGCTGCAGTGCTACATCTGCGCTGACTGCTGCTGCGACTGCATATGATAAAGGGGATATGAATTGAAAAACAGCAATTACCGAAAAAACACGGATAACACCGGTCGAAAAAATCAGTCATCTGTGATCGCACTTGGAGGCATATGCCTTGCGCTGACTCTCGCCTTTCTCTTTGCGGGTTCTGTCGCGCCCGGCATCGAGCTCACGCTGTTTGCGCTCAGCTCGCTCTTCACCGCGGTCATGCTGCTCGAATCAGGAGTCGGCGCAGCTGCGCTGCTTTACGCTGCCGCAGTGATCCTGGGATTTTTCATAGTGCCGAACAAGCCAGCCGTGATACCATACGCGTTTTTCTTCGGATACTACGGTATCCTTAAATTCTATGTGGAAAAGCTGCACAGCGGCATCCTTCAGGTCATAATAAAAGCAGCCTTTTTTGCCGCTGTCCTCTGCACTGGACTTCTCGGCTTCAAAAAGCTGCTGCTCGGAAGCATCCATCTTCCGGATTACCCTGTATGGATCCTCATCATCGCAGGCATCCTGATGATGCTTGTCTACGATTATATCTACACGCTCTGCATCAGTTTCTATCTGAAGCGCATACGCCGCAAAGGCGCAGACAACATGAAGCTGAGCTAGAGCTGACTAGAACTCCACTTCATCATCTGCGTTGCCGGCCGTCTCGGCGCTTTCGTGCGCCCCTGAAACGCTAGCCTGCTCTGCTTCCCCAATCGCTCCGGCGTCTCTGCCCTGTCCTGCTTCCCCGGCATCGCTCGCATCGGTGCTTATATCGATGCCGTTCACTTCAACGCCCTCTCCCATCGGGATCAGTATGTACCTGCTCCCGTCTATCACTTTAGTCGTTATCGTATATGTAAATTCCGGGTCGACGGTTATCTTCACCTGCGGCGTCACCATCTGGAATTTGTTGCTCTCCATCAGATTTATCGGATTGAGCACCGACTGCTCTCCGAATTCCCTGCGGCATGCTTCATTGAATGTGCCGATCTTTTCATCAGGCACTCCGCTGCTTTTCAGTATATCATCCACATCTTCGACGTATATCTCCGGCACCTCCGGATCCTTGCTCTCCTTGTGGATCAGCAGCCTTTCCCTGATCTGCCCGTGCACAGCCTTTACTACATCCAGACTGCAGTCATTTCCGAGAGACTCGCACAGCACATCGCTGAAAGCATGCTGCTGCGCGCCTGCAGACATCGGCACCTTTTCCGTATTGAAAATGCCTGCGATGAACTCCTCGTGTATGTCCGCCAGCCCGCGGCTGTAGTAAAGCGCATTATATATGTTCGTGCTCCTGTCGTCAAATGTCGGAAACATGAATCCCAGCTCCGGAGTTCCCAGCACATGGCCTGAGGATGCTCCCCTGAAATTTCTCTCTTCCGCAAAATACCGCAGCGACGCTTTCGCATCCTTCACTGGACAGATGCAGCATATCATGTAGTCGAACACTTCGTTCGAGCCCTCTTCCCAGATCTCGTCATCGTTTCCCTTGAACGGGATATCGTATGAATCGGAAGCCAGCAGTATAACATAGCTCTCGTCGCCGAAATCAAGCGATTCTATGACGCGCTGGTAAAACAGCTCACGCATGTCTTCGTCTCTGAGATGCGACAGTCTGAGCGCCTGCAGCAGCCTGTGCTCATCGCTGTCCTCGACCTGCTTCGTCGAAAATCCTATATCGAGCAGATTCTTTCCGAGCGTTCCCGATATCGCTTTTTTCAGCTGCTTGAGATACAGCTCTGCCTCTTCCTGCTCCATCAGCCCCATCGACATATCCATCCTGGCAACGATATCCTTCGCTGCGTTCACATAGCAGCCGTAAACATGGCTGATGCTGTCTTTGTCAAGCTTGAAACGTTTTCTTATCTCTCTCAGTTCTTTCTGATTCATAAATCTTTTCTCCCGGTCTTCTGACGATTTGAAGCTGCCGCACACATGCCGCCGGCAGCCATGACATTTATTTTAAACCAGCCCGGGCAGATATGCAAGCGAATCGGCACATACCGGCAGCATCAAGTTTCGGCATATATCGCTGCATATGAAAAAATCGCCGGGAAGTGCGGACGAAAAAATCCCTCTGCATCACCATCCTGAAAATACCGCAAAGCACGAACAGTGCCCCCTTTATAAAAAACAAAAAAGCCGGGGAAACTCGTCATAATTTCCCCGGCCGCTGCGCCGTTATCTCACCAGCACTTATGCCTGTGCTGATCTGTCTTCATTATTCAGCTGTAAATGTCAGCTTGTCACCGTCGCAGTCGATGAGGACTTTGTCGCCGTCCTTGACACTGCCCTTTATGATCTCGCCTGCAAGCTCTGTCTCGACATTCCTCTGCAGGAATCTCTTTACAGGTCTTGCACCGTAAGCCGGATCGTAGCTTTCGTCAGCGATGAACTTCTTCGCTCTGTCTGTGAGTGTGAGCGTGATATTTCTCTCTTCAAGACGTTTTTCGATGTCCTTCATAGCGAGCTCGATGATCCTTACGATCTGTGTTTCTGTGAGCGGCGAGAACACTACGATCTCGTCGATCCTGTTCAGGAACTCAGGTCTGAAGTATTTCTTCGTCTCGTCTTCGACTTTCTGCTTGACTTCTTCGTCGACCGTTCCGTCCGATCTGATACCGTCGATCAGGTAGTTGCTTCCGATATTGGAAGTCATGATGACGATAGTGTTCTTGAAGTCCACGGTCCTGCCCTGGTTGTCTGTCAGACGGCCGTCATCCAGCAGCTGGAGCAGGATATTGAATACATCCGGATGTGCCTTTTCGATCTCGTCGAACAGGATGACACTGTAAGGTTTTCTCCTTACGGCCTCTGTGAGCTGTCCGCCTTCATCGTATCCAACGTATCCCGGAGGCGCACCTACGAGTCTCGAGACTGAATGTTTCTCCATGTACTCTGACATGTCTATACGCACCATGTTTTTCTCGGAGTCAAACAGCGCTTCTGACAAAGCTTTCGCAAGCTCGGTCTTGCCGACGCCCGTAGGTCCGAGGAATATGAACGATCCGATCGGTCGCTTCTCGTCCTTGAGCCCTGCTCTTGCTCTGAGCACAGCCTCTGCAACAGCCTTGACGCCTTCTTCCTGGCCGATGACTCTCTTGTGAAGTATCTCAGGCAGCTTTAACAGTTTTTCCCTCTCGCTCTCTACGAGCTTGCTTACAGGGATACCCGTCCAGCCGGAGATGACTTCCGCGATCTCCTCTTCGGTGACTTCTTCCTTGAGAAGTCTGGATTCCTTGGCCTCTTCAGCCTTTTCCTTCTCTACCTCAAGTTTCTTTTCGAGGTCAGGCAGCGTTCCGTATTTGAGCTGTGCCAGCTTTTCGAGATCGTAATGCCTCTCGGCTTCTTCCATCTGATGCTTTACATCCTCGATCTGCTGCTTTACAGCCTTTACCTCGGTGATCGCTTTCTTTTCGCCTTCCCACTGTGCGCGCATCGCATTGCTTTCATCGCGAAGCTGTGACAGTTCTTTTTCCAAAGCTGCCAGCCGTGCTTTCGAGCCGGCGTCTGTCTCTTTGCCGAGCGCCTGCTTTTCTATCTCGAGCTGCATTATCTTTCTCGATATCTCATCGAGTTCAGCCGGCATGCTGTCGATCTCGGTCCTGATCTTCGAAGCCGCTTCGTCCATCAGGTCGATCGCCTTGTCAGGCAGGAATCTGTCGCTGATGTATCTGTCGGAAAGCGTTGCGCATGCGATCAGCGCGCTGTCTGTTATCCTTACGCCGTGATGGATCTCGAATCGCTCTTTCAGACCTCTGAGGATCGATATCGTGTCTTCCACTGTCGGCTGGTCTACCAGCACCTTCTGGAAACGACGTTCCAGTGCGGCGTCTTTTTCTATATATTTCCTGTATTCATCGAGCGTAGTCGCACCTATGCAGTGCAGCTCGCCTCTCGCAAGTTTCGGCTTGAGCAGGTTGCCGGCGTCCATTGCTCCTTCTGTCTTGCCTGCGCCGACTATGTTGTGTATCTCGTCGATGAAGAGGATTATCCTTCCTTCGGATTTCTCGATCTCGTTAAGTACAGCCTTGAGCCTTTCTTCGAACTCGCCTCTGAACTTTGCACCTGCGATCAGCGATCCCATGTCCAGTGCAAATATCGTCTTGTCCTTAAGGCCTTCAGGCACGTCTCCGTTCAGGATCCTCTGTGCCAGTCCTTCTACGACAGCCGTCTTGCCGACGCCCGGTTCTCCGATCAGCACCGGATTGTTCTTAGTCCTTCTGGAAAGGATCTGGATCGTATGTCTGATCTCGCTGTCACGGCCGATCACCGGATCGAGCTTGCCTTCTCTTGCCATCTCTACGAGGTCTCTGCCGTACTTGTTCAGCGCATCGTAGTTTTCCTCAGGATTCTGGCTTGTCACTCTCTGGTTGCCGCGCACTTTGTTGAGCGCATCCAGGAATTTTTCCTTCGTGATGCCGTATCTCTTGAAAATCGCAGCTGACGGCGTGTTGCGCTCATCGAGGAGTGCCAGATAAAGATGTTCGACGCTGATGTATTCGTCTTTCATCTTTTCGGCTTTCTTCTCCGCATTGAGGAAGATCTGCTGCAGCCTCCTTGTCGAGTACATGTTCTCAGCACTTCCGGAAACCTTAGGCAGTTTATCTATCTCGCTTTCCAGAGCTCCGATTATCTCACCCGTGTTCACTTCCATGAACTTGAGCAGTTTCGGGATCAGCCCGTCCTTCTGCATAAGGAGCGCCAGATGAAGATGTTCTCCATCTATCTGCTGATGCCCTTCTTCTATTGCTATATTCTGACAATCTATTATCGCACTCTGTGCATTCTGTGTGTATTTTTCTATGTTCATAAACCCCACCTCCGTATGGTTTAATAATGTTCCGCAGGTATATTTTCCCTTGCTGATTATTATTTTAAACCTGGAAAAAGCAAAAGTCAACAGTTTTTTAGCACTCACCTTAAAAGAGTGCTAATAATTTTTAAAAATTATGCCTTTTGCCTTGCTTTTATGGCGGAAACCGGAATATCCTGTTACCATTCATTCACTGCCATAAAAATAAAATGAGGAATGATACGATTTCCCGAATAGTCAATTGACACTTCGGGAAATATGCTGAACCTTTCTTCTTTGTATTATACAATTGACATGATTGAATATATCATGGCTTTTATATAAAAAAGAAGCTAAAATACAGAAGAGTTTTTATTGCGGCAACAGCCGCAGAAAGGAGCAAACCAATGAAAACAAGACCCGTGAGGACCAAGCTGCTGACAGTCCTGCTCACACTGTGCATGGTGCTGTCGCTGGCGCCGATGACGGCGGCTACGGCCTTCGCTGCCAATACAACCACCGTCAATAACGAAACAGAGTTGACGACGGCACTTGAAAATGCGGACTGCACCGAGATCAAGTTAGGCGGAAACATTGAGACCACTTACGAGCTCGATGTGAATCGCACCGTGATACTGGACCTGAACGGATATACCCTGAGCTGCAGCTCGACAGATGAGGATATAATTCGGGTGCGCAGCAACGGAAACCTGACAGTAAAGGACAGCGGAACCGGCGGCAAGATCGACGGGCAGAACAAGAACTGCGGAATTGAAGTCAAAGGAGGTACGCTGATTCTGGAAAGCGGCAGTATCGTGAACTGCACGGATGCCGACGGTGACGGCGGCGCTGTGGATGTAGCCAACACCGGTGTAACAGAACCACCTACCAGGTATGGTAAGTTCATTATGAACGGTGGAGCCATCATGGACTGCAAGGCCGCCGATGACGGCGGCGCAGTGGACATTGGCAGCGGCTGCAGCTTCATTATGAACGGCGGCTCCATCGGCAGTTGCAGAGCCGACGATGACGGCGGCGCGGTATATATCAAGCAGAGCGGCACCTTTGAGCTGAACGGCGGTGTCATTCAGAATTGCTCTGCCGGTGCCAACGGCGGAGCTGTGAATATTTACAGAGACGGTCACTTCACTATGACCGGCGGCACTATAAAGAGCTGCAAAGTGGATCTGGGTGGACTTGGCATGGCGGTATATGGCAGCAACGATGAAGCCGTGGTCACCATGACCGGCGGCACTTTTGAAGACTGCGGTGCATTCCCTTATTCCTTTGATGAATTCACCGTAACCTTTGATTCTGACGGCGGCAGCGCCGTGTCCGAGCAGAAACTGCGTAACGCTCCGGCAGTCAAGCCCGCTGACCCTGAGAAGAACGGCTATGATTTTGCCGGTTGGTATCTGAATGATACGCAGTATGCCTTTGACACCAATGTCACCAAGAATATTAACCTGAAAGCCAAATGGACACCTGCGGCTGCATCGACCATCACCACTGCTGCCGTTGAAAATGCGAAATTCAACTATCAGCCGGGTGATGCTCCACAGGCAACGGCTTGGGTTTCAGAGGCCGATACAGATAAATACGAGATCGCTTATGAATGCTGGCAAGAATTTGAAAACAATGAACCCGTTGCCGCCTGGTATTCCGATAACGGCTCACACGGTTCTCTGCCGACCATCACGAAATTTGAATGCGGGAAAAAATATGTGTATTCCCTTATGCTGAAGCCGAAAGACGGATATTCCTTCAGCAGTGAAACCGTTATTACAGTGAATGGGGAAAAAGTAGCGGCGCCATTCGTCGGCGGTTCTATGTATATCCCTGCCATTAAAACGATCACTATGCCTACTGTGACCGTCATTGATGTGGTGGAGATCAACGATGTCACCGTCAGCTTCAAGGACGGGGATAAACCGGTGTTCACCGGTAAGGTGCCTGATGGCGCAGACTACGCTTTCCGCTGCGAGTGGTGGGAGCTGGACAGCAAGACCGGCGCGATGTCTACGGACTTCGGGAATTTCTATGAAAACAAAATCACCGCTTTTGAAGCCGGGAAGACCTATCATTATGGCGTGTATGTGACGACTTACGGCGATGTCGGAAATATCCGTTATATATTCGGACCCGACACCAAGCTGAAGATCAACGGCAAATTAGTGGATTATAAGCGCTACGAAGGCGATACTAGCGATGGTTCCGACGGCACTATGTGGGTCCTCACCGACTTGACGATGACACCTGAGGCAGGTGCTGTTACTCCTTCTGATAAGTACACCGTTACCTACACCGACGGCGTAGAAGGCGAAGAGATCTTCAAGGATCAGACTTACACGGTAGAGTCCGGCAAGGCTACCCCTGCATTCAACGGCACACCAACCCGTAAGGGATATACCTTTGCCGGCTGGAAGCCTGAGGTTGCGGCTAAAGTGACAGGCAACGCAACCTATGAGGCGGCCTGGAAGTCCAACGATGCATCGGCGACAACGCCGAGCGATAACAAGCCAGGCAAAGGTGAAACAACAGGTACAAATACCGGCGACACCAGCAATATGCTTCTGTGGTTTGCTCTGCTGTTTGTCAGCAGCGGAGTTGTTATTGGTACTACGATTGTAAGCAGAAAGAAAAAGTATAACAGATAATAACTGATAACAGAAAATCTTGACCTGTGCGGCGGCTATCGGAAACGGTAGCCGCCATTGTATTTTAATATGCATTGTGGCCTTGCAATTTTAATTCCGCTAACGTTTAAATTTCAATTGACAATGGTCCAAAAACTCAATATACTTATAAAGTATCCGTGTTTCGGCACAGCACAATTACATAACCCTGCGCCTTTGGTGGAATTGGCAGACACGCTAGATTTAGGTTCTAGTGGGAGACCGTGGGGGTTCAAGTCCCTCAAGGCGCACCACATAAAAAAGACCGTCAGGTCTTTTTTTCATATTATTTGAACCCGAAAGGCGTGACCATTGTAAAGCAGCCCTGCGTTCTGCGCACGCCCCTCAGGGCGCACTACAGTTATCCTTGAAATTTCAACGTTTTCAAGGGTTTTTAATGCAACAAAAGTATTACGCTTTCATGATTTCTATTACAGTCCTGTTACAAACTTAAGTTCAATACACTCAGTACCTGATTATATCGGTTTGTGTATGATTTTTGCTCATCTCCAGATCTTACACAAAGGGTAGATATGAACACTTCCTGAGAATATATATCGCCATATTTTTATACCCAATAGACTACCCCCCAGCCGCGCGAGCTACGCGCATCACCCAAGCTTGAAATCTCATCTCTGCCCCAGAAACTCCCGTACCGCTTCATTGAACAACGCCGCTTTCCGGTTCGCAATAAAATGATTTCCTTTTATGAACACAAGTCTGGAATCGGGCAGACTGGCGGCTATCAGCTCTGTATGCCGGCGTTTTACCATATCTCTTGTCCCGGCAATGACAAGCGTAGGGACCGTGATCGCCGCCAGCTGACCGGGCTCGATATGCGGCTCATTTACCATCAGCCCCAGCATTTCAGCATTTTGCGCTGCCGACATGCTTTTTCCCGCAAAAAATCCAGCTATCCTGGATCCGATCTCTATAGGAAGCTGCACGCTTTTTCGTATCCCTGCCGGCGACAGATTCCCGCCGTTCAGGATCAGTTTTTCTATCATTTCCGGATGCCTCAGCACAAAGATCATCGCGATATTCGCACCGTCGGAAAATCCCAGGATATGAGCCTTTTCTATGCCCATCAGCTTCATAAACTCATAGAGATCGTCAGCAAACCGGCTCAACGTGAACTCTCCGCCACCGCGCGGCGACTTTCCATGACCCCGAGTATCAAGCGCGATCACACGGTATCTGTCCGAAAAGAAACTCACCTGGTTCTCAAAATACGTGTGGTCCTCGCCGTTTCCATGCAGCAGTATCAGCGGAAACCCGTTTCCGCTTTCCTCATAATAAAGCGCCACTGCTATGCACCCGCTGCTGCTATCGCCTGCTCATACACCTGCATGGTGTTGTCATCGAACAGGACCCATTCCACAACATCAAATGCATCCGGATGCTCCTCAAGGAATTCAGCCACCGTACCTACAGCGATCTTCGCCGCTTCCTTTACAGGATAATGATACACGCCTGTAGATATCGACGGGAATGCGATGCGCCTGATCCCGTGTTCTGCAGCGACCTGCAGACTCCTGCGATAGCATGAAGCCAGGAGCTCAGCTTCGCCATGATCCCCACCGTGCCATACCGGTCCGACAGTATGGATCACATGACTGCATGGCAGATCATAAGCGCCGGTCAGCTTTGCATCACCGGTATCACATCCGTTGAGAGTCCTGCACTCTTCAAGCAGCTTCCTGCCCGCTGCTCTGTGGATCGCTCCATCCACGCCTCCGCCTCCAAGCAGCGTGCGATTTGCAGCATTCACGATAGCATCCACGTCATTTATCTTCGTTATATCTCCTCTTACCGCTTTTATCATAGCGACCTCCTGTCTAAACATATGAACTTTTTGCGATCTCGCTTTTTAATATCGCTTTTTTACATTATAATATAAACAAACCGTAACCCGCAATTTTTACATAAATAAATCCGAAAGTGAGGAGAACATGGCACACAGACTTACTATACCGGGAACGACATACATAGGAGAAAACGCGCTGGCTGATGCGCTGGCTGACATCAGCGCACTCGGAAAGCACGCGCTGATAGTTTCCGGAAATTCCATGAAAAAAGCCGGTCACCTCGAAATGCTGACCGCAAGACTTCAGGAAAGCGGAGTCTCATCGACCGTATTTTCAGGCATTACAGGCGAGCCTACCGACATCATGGTGGAAAACGGCACAGCGCTTTACCGCGAATGCGGTGCAGACTTCATCATAGGCTTCGGTGGAGGCAGCCAGCTCGACGCCGCCAAAGCGATCGGGATCCTGGCCTCAAACCCCGGCTCTATCTCCGACTGCTGCGGCAAGCCGATCCACGCTTCACTGCCGCCGGTCGTCGCTATACCGACCACATCCGGCACAGGCTCAGAAGCGACAGACGTCACGATCATAACCGACACGGCAAACGACGTCAAAATGCTGATCAAAAACAGACTCCTGATGCCGGACATCGCAGTCGTCGACCCGATTTACAGCATGAATGCCCCCGAAAGCGTCACAGTTGCCACAGGGCTAGATGCGCTTACCCATGCCATCGAAGCGTATACATCCGCAAGGGCATTCCCGGAAAGCGACATCTTCGCGCTTTCCGCGGTCAAAAGGATATTCAGTTTCCTGCCAGCAGCGGTCGCAGATGGCACTGATAAAAACGCTCGCACTCAGATGGCTATGGCCGCATACGAGGCAGGCATCAGCTTCTGCAATTCTTCAGTGACAGTCGTTCACGGTATGAGCCGCCCGATAGGTGCGATTTTCCACGTTCCTCACGGCATCTCGAACGCGATGCTGCTGGATGAGTGCATGAAATACGTGGTGAGCGGCGCGTACGACAGATTCGCCGGACTCGCCCGTGCGATAGGCGTCGCTGGCAGCACCACAGACGACATTCATGCTGCATCATCATTCATCGATGCAGTATCCGAGATATGCAAAGTCTGCAGCGTTCCGTCCTTCAGGGAATACGGCATAGATGAAGACAGATATTTTTCTTCGATAGAAAAAATGTCTTCTGACGCGATCGAAAGCGGCAGTCCCGCCAACACTCGCATGCCGCTTTCGAAAGAAGACATCAGCACTATTTATAAAAACGCATGGAAATAACACAGCGCAAAACAAACATCAATGACTGCACCGGACAGCTAACTGCCTTAGCCGTCATGCAAACAGAAAACGGCTCACGAGAGACACCACATCTGATGTGCTCTCCATGAGCCGTTTCTGTTTTATGTTATTTCTGCCTGATCATTTTTTCATTTCCTGCTTTTCCGGCCCTCGCACTGCCCTGCCCTTTCTCAAGTTACCGTTCACTCGCTCGAGATAAGAGATGAAAGCCTCACGCTCTGCATCGGAGAATCCTTCAAATACATGTTCTTCGACATCACTGAGCACATTGACCGAAGCTTCGGCACGCGCTCTGCCCTTTTCAGTCAGATATACGAGGATATACCGCTTGTCATCCTCCCTGCTGCGCCTGTCGATCAGCCCGGTCTTCTCCATCCTGGCAAGCAGACTCGTTGCCGTCGCCGGCTCTATGATGCACGCTTCAGCTATATCCTTCTGCGCGACTCCGTCATGCTCTATCAGATATTCCAGCACCTTAGGCTGCCCGGCAGAAAGCTCCTGCCCCGAAAGCCTCTCAAATACCATCTTCGAAAACAACGTGTGATTTTCCATCATCAGCTTGTGATATGACATAGGTTTATCCTCCCATCAGGTGCACCGGAGAGCATGATTGCCCTCATACGACCAAAGCCTTGTCTTCCAGTATAGTAGTTAGTCTTCTAAATGTCAATCCCGAAAATCCGGATACCTGCTGCATCCAACACTTACGGCCTGCCTGCATATCGCCAGCACCGACGGTGCATGACATGATCCGATTCGCCCCGCTTTAAAGGTGCCTCTTCTGCGTGTTTATTCCAGAGTCCAGTTCTGGCTCTCGGTCTGGAGTTTCACCATGTGTGAATATATGCCTCCCTGCTCCATCAGATCTGAAGGCGTGCCCTGCTCAGCGACATTACCGTCTTTGAGCACGACGATCTTGTCTGCGCCGGAAACCGTTCTCATACGATGTGCGATGATGAGAACAGTCTTGTCCCTTATCAGTCTGGAAAGCGCAGTCTGTATCGCAGTTTCGTTTTCCACGTCCAGGCTGGCAGTTGCCTCATCGAGAAGTATGATCGGTGCATCCTTAAGGAAAGCTCTGGCGATCGATATCCTCTGGCGTTCTCCCCCGGAAAGTTCGCAGCCGTTTTCGCCGATATTCGTGTTCCACTTGTCCGGAAGCTTTTCTGCAAACTCCTCGACATTTGCCATTCTGGCCGCAGCGATGACCTCTTCATCTGTCGCATCGGCTCTGCCAAGCCTTATATTTTCCATGATCGTATTGTCAAACAGCGTTACATCCTGGAACACTATCGAATAAAGCGACATCAGCTTTTCCGGATCTATTACCGATATATCCATGCCGCCGACGGTTATCCTGCCTCTGTCTATATCCCAGAATCTGGCCGCAAGTCTCGAAACTGTAGTCTTGCCGCCTCCCGAAGGACCGACGAGCGCAGTCACCTGCCCCTGTTTTGCAGTGAAAGACACATCATCAAGGACAGTCTCACCGTCTTCATATGCGAATCCAACGTGATCGAAGACTATATCGCATCCGTCATTATCCAGCGGCTCTGAACCTGTCTGCACATCGCAGTCAAGTATCTCGTTCATGCGCTCTATGTTGCTGTTCGTTCCTATTATCGCCGCAAGGTTCTGCAGCGCTCCCTCGAGCGGATCATACAGTCTCGACACGACGAGCAGGAACATGAACATAGTCAGTACATCGATCTCACCTTTTATCAGCAGATACGAACCGGCAAGCGCTGTAGTCGCGATCCCAAGGCGCAGTATCAGCCCTGCCGAAACCACGAAAACGGAAGTCCCGAGCTCCGATATTATCAGTCTTGATTCCACATTTCTTATTTTCTTTTCCAGTCCGCTGAGATATCTTTCTTCCGCATTGTTTGCACGCAGGTCACTCATCATCTCCATACATTCCTGTATGCCGTCTTCGCAGGTTATCTTAGCCTGCATCGATTTTCTCGAAAGATTATGCTGTACTTTTGATGCCAGCGCTACAACGGCAAATGCCACAGGGAGCACCCATACAGCTGCGATACCCATCCTCCAGTCAAAGAACAGTATCGATATCGCGATCAGTGTCGTCGATATTATCGAACCGATGAGCGGCGGCACGTGATGCGACTGGCTGGTTTCCAGCACGGCACAGTCGTTCATTATAGCCGATGTCAGGTCGGCCAGGTCTTTCTTGCCGAAAAACGACAGCGGTATGCGTCTGAGCTTTTCTGCCAAACTCACTCTTCTTATCCCCGTCTCGACATAAGTCACCAGGAACGTCCCGTCGTACTGCAGCCGCGTGAAGATCAGTATCAGCGCGATACAGATGACGCACCCTGCTGCATAGAACGGTATGCGCCCGTTTTCCAGACCGCCCTCCATCATATCCTTTACCATGAAATAAAGCAGCCCCACAGGGAACATGAAAGAAATATTCTGCAGCGCACAGAATATGCTGCCCTTTATCGTATCGATCGCACCTCCTCTGGAAAGTGCGAATCGTCTTTGCAGTTTCTCTATCACAGAGCTACACCTCCTTTGCAACTTTCCACTGTACCGAACTCCTGTAGTCATCCCACATCGTGCTGAACAGTCCGTCTGCGGCCTTGAGTTCTTCAAAGCTGCCGCTTTCCTCGATCCTGCCGTCCCTGAGCACGAATATGCGGTCCGCATTCGTTACAGTAGACAGACGATGCGCTATCATGATGACCGTCCTGCCCTCTGCCAGTCTGCTCAGCGCAGTCTGCACCCTGACCTCATTGTCAGGGTCCGCAAATGCAGTCGCCTCATCCAGTATGATCACAGGGGAATCCTTCAGGAAAGCACGCGCGATGGCTATCCTCTGCGTCTCGCCGCCTGACAGATATACACCTTGTGATCCGATCACAGTATTCACGCCATCCGGGAATTTTTCTATTATATCCATACACTGCGCATCTTCGAGCGCCTTGATCACTTCCTCCTCCGAAGCCTCAGGTTTTCCCATCCTCACATTGTCCAGGATGCTCGCCTTGGCAAGGTGACTGTTCTGGAATACGAAGGAAACCGTATCCATCAGCTCAGCCTTGTCGATTTCCTTCGCATCTACGCCTCCGATACGGACGACACCGCTCTGAGGATCGAAAAATCTCGCGATCATGCTTGCCAGCGTCGACTTGCCGCCGCCCGAAGGACCTACGAATGCCACAGTCTGCCCGTCTCCGATCTTCAGAGAAATGTCAGTCAGCGCATTTTTCGTACCATCATAGCTGAAAGTAACGTGTTCGAGCACGACAGAATTGTCTGCAGGGTGCTTTGTCTTGTCAGCCTGACTGAGCGAAGGCGACTCCAGCACGCTGTCGATCCTCGCGATCGCATCTGCCACGATCATGCCGTTCTCACTCATGAACATCATCTTGGTCAGCGTCAGCGAGATCACCGGCGTTATTATTATGTAAAAAAGCATGCTGAGCAGGAACTCATTCGTCATGCCGCCATGCGAAAGCCAGTATCCGCCTGCGATCAGGAAGATGAACACGCTGTTGATAGCCAGCGTGTAAAGAGTCATCGGTCCTCTCATCTCTTTCGTGTACGCTATCGTCCACTTTTCATAATCGTCTATCGTAGCCTTGAATTTCTTGAAGGAAAACACAGTCTGTCCGAATGTCTTCACTACCGGTATGCCTCGCACGTATTCGACTGCCTCATTTGACATATCTGCGAGCGCATTCTGATACTCTGTCATTTTTTCCTGCATGCTCTTGCCTGTCATCTTCGTCATGCATGCAAATCCAAGCACTACAGGCACCAGGCTGATAAGGCCCAGTCTCCAGTCAAACACCGCAAGCAGTGCCAGCAGACCGACTGTCGTCGCTATAGCTCTGTATTTATCCGGCAGCTGATGAGCCAGATATGCTTCTGCCGCTCCTGAAGTCTCTGAAATCGTCCTTCGCAGCCTGCCGCTGCCGAACTGCTCTATTTTCCCAAGTGGCAGCGTCGCGATATGCTTTGTCATCGCTATCCTCATATTGGTCGCGATACGAAATGCCGCAAGATGCGAGCACATAAGCCCGCCAATGTATACCAGCACTGAAATCACTGCAAACAGTACCGCCATCCACCCGTAATGAGTTATATGCACTGCATCTTCGAAATGTGGTGCGACCTCGATCACTTCTTTCAGTATCCTCCACACATACCAGAACGGCAGCAGCGCGATAAAAGCACTTGCCGCAGAAAGCACCCATGAAAGATACGTCAGTATCCTGTGGCTCCCCGCATATTCGAGAAGCTTGTTAAGATTTGATTGCTTTTTCAAAAATAAAACCCCCTTACCTGCTGATCTGTCGATCTGTTGTTATTCGGCATCCTTCTCCGCCGATAACTCGCAGCCGATCGCCAGCCGTTCTTTAATTAGCTATAACTAACTATCGTGCAAAAATTTATGGGTCTACTGACCCATTATTTTCAGCCATCCTGCAGTATAAAAATCATTCAGCTCCTTTAGATAACGCTCGGCATAGTCCTTAGGCGTATCATGTATTATTATTTCGAAATACGCATTCATCATTCCTGTGACCAGGATATGCTCAAGCCTTCTGTCAATCATCGGCGCCGGCTTGCCCAGCTTTTCCAGTACAGCGTAATACTTGTGCGTAGCTTCTACCTCAAGCTCCGCCATTTCATCGATAAGGAAAGCATACCTCGTGCCCTCTGCACACTGCAGCAGCATATAACACTCTTCCCTGTGATCGTATGAGTAATCCAGGATCTCATACATGCATCTGCTGGATGCCTTCGCTATATTATCCGGCTGCTCTTCCATCGGCAGGCTTTCGAATTCGTAAAGAGCTGCCGTGTATGTGTCCACTATGAATCTGTAGACCTCGCTGACGAGTGATTTGAACAGTTCTTCTTTGCTTCCGTAATATCCGTAAAGCGCTCCGGTCGTCACACCTGCAGACTTTGCTATGTTCCTCAGCGATGCCTCCCTGAAGCCCTTTTCCATGAATTCAGCCTTTGCAGCATCATGTATGAGTTCAAGTGTCGTTTTTTCATTTTCTACCACAGTGTCACCTCCCATGCACTTCGGCAGCTCGGCAGTTATACGATTTTACACATCGCCTCTCGTTCTCCAGGCATATTTGTCCTTTTGCAAATATGTCGGATACACCGTGAGCTGCCTGCTTTCCGCAATCATATAACACCGTTATATTATATTTAGCGCTTATGGTTTTGTCAAGCTAACTGAAATTTTTTCTCAGATACTGCTTAAGCCCTTTCACTGAAACTAAGCGTTCAAGACCCGATACGTGCACTTTGCATAAATAACAAAAGTGGCTTCGACACATATTTTAATATGAAACTTTGTTGATATTCCGAAAATATCGAAAGTGATATTTCCTACATGATAGAAAAGCGCACCTTTAAAATGATCTTCTAAAGATGCGCTCTGCATTACCTCTTTTATTTTGTTGTCTTAATTAAATATACTGAACAGGCTATTTTCCGGCTGCTTTGCTGTACGGCCCGCCATTGCTGAAAAATGCAGCTGACTCCTTGTCTGACAGGATCCTGTCTGTCTGGATGCTTTTTGATGATTCTTCATCGTCTGTGAGTATGCCATGACTGATCGCCCAGTTCATCGCCGCCTTCTCAAAATCATCCAGCCCTTCAAAGCCTGAATACTCGCCGGAAACATCACTGCATGCAGTATCTTTGCCGTACAGTAATGCCGCCTTGTATGCGATCTCTGCAAATTCCAGTTCTGTTATCCCGCTCTGAGATGCCAGAAGCTCGCGATCCATTTCATCAAAAAGGCCAGACTTCATGCCCCATACTATAGCATCCGCCTCGTATTTGACCTTTGTTGAATCGCTGTCGATCTTATCCGATGCCAGCTGCATCAGCGCCGCAGTATATATGCGTTCGTTCAGATCAGCATCCGCTCCGAGGCTGTTCTTGACGAAAAGCACCGCCTGTGCTATCGAACACTGTCCCGGCGCACAGTCGAGCGCGCTGACAAAGTCGTTTTCATCAGATTCACTGATCTGTGACATAGCGTTATTTTCATCTTCCTGAGAAATATCGCTGTCCGGCTGATCTGCTGTTACATCCGTTCCCGAATCCGCATCAGCATCTGTATCAGCATCTGAAGTACTTCCCTCTGTCACAGTGATATGTATGATCGGAGATGATTTCACATCTGACGGCTTTACATATTCAGTCTTCCCTGCCTCCTCGGAATAAAGCGTATATGCCTCCTTCTTTACAAAATACTTGACGTTCGCCGTACATGCTTTTTCGCCGTCCGAAGCATTGTTCAGCTTCACTTTGTTCAAGGTGTAGAGCGGCAGTATCTTTCCCACGCTTCCCTGCGCGCCTTTGCCTGTACGCTTCAGTTCTCCTCCCGTTATAGAGATCGCTATGTAATCGGAAAGCTTGCCGGTCGCATCGTCATATCCCGGGCTGACGCCAATCTCATTCATAGCTGACTTTATCTGACTGTAATCCAGATGCTTCACCCACGGATTATCCCAGGTATAAGTCGATCTGCCGTAGCCATGCTTCACCTTTATACCTCTGGTAAGTCCGTGTGATTCGTCATAGCCTACATCTCTGCTCTTCCTGTCTCTGAGATTCTGATTCGCGTTCTTGAACTGCGTCATGAATCCCGACTGTGAATATCCCTTGCTTGTAAAGTATGTCGTCTTCGCATTGTCATCGTAATAGCATCCGTTATATGAAAATATAGTTACAGTGTACGATATTTCCACAGGGCAGTCATACAGCATCGTATCCACATAATCCGTCTGGAATATGCTCTGCACTACTCCGGTGTGTCCCGGCAGCGTGACTCGCTAAGTGCTGGTCGTGCTCTCCGAATTCGTTGTGCTGTTGGTATCGCTCACACTGCTTTCCCAAAGCTCACCTTGTTTGCGAGTGCATTTCCGCTCATTTCCGGGCATATATCCATTTTTTAGCATCAATATTACAGGCCTGCCGAGCAGGCTTTTCTCTGATTATTTTACTCCATGCGTAAACGCCGAAACCCGTTGAAAACACTCGCTTTCACTGGAATTTCAACATAATAAAAAACCTGTCTTTCAATTAAGAAAAACAGGTTTCGGTCTGGTGATCCTACCGGGAATCGAACCCGGGTTACCGCCGTGAAAGGGCGGTGTCTTGACCGCTTGACCATAGGACCAAAATAAGCGGCAACGTCCTACTTTCCCAGGCGGTCTCCCGCCAAGTATCATCAGCGCTAAGGAGCTTAACTTCTGTGTTCGGTATGGGAACAGGTGTATCCTC
>NZ_JAOQJP010000012.1:0-100298 GCF_025567305.1 Brotomerdimonas butyrica | reverse complement strand
AGCAATATTTGATTCTATATTGATGTAGCGCCGTATACGAGAACCGTACGTACGGTGCAATGGGAGGGTGAGTATACTCACTCTACCCTATTATGGCTGGAGCGACGGGCGAGGTGTGCTGGTGGAGCTTGCTGAGATGACTGGCCTAGCTGAACCGGAAGAGCTGGCGTAGTTGGCAGAACTGGCAGAACCGGAAGAGCTGGCGGATGAAAAAGGGGGATCCGGCTAGCGGTGGAACGATATGGCCGAGCTGATTTGTGAAGTGTGCTTGTGGAGCTGGTTGGCGAAAATCGCGAGTGGGATTGCTGGTGGAATGGCGGCAGGAATCGTATGAGGAATTGCAGGAGGATTTTGATGGCAAAAAATGTCAAATGCATAAAAACCGCCCGGTTTCAAGGTGTTTCGTAACAGTGCGAATATGGAAAAAAATGTATATACATATCCAGTGCATAAAACGTGCTATGAATGCATAGATATGCAAATCAACCTTAAATAGCAGGCATATTTCCCTTGAACGGGAGCTCTTTACATGAGGGCTTGAACCTGTCTAAGGTTTATTTACGGAAGTAGCTGAAATCGGCTCAAAAAAGTACAATGTACTGTAACAAAATACCTGTTCGGAAGGTGGTTTTCATACATTTCGTGTTTTGATAAAAGCACGGCAGTAAAATCATGAATGCATAATGATTGCATAACAAAATTTTGTAGCGTTATAGGAGATGTGGAGATAGTTTTAATTGGCGTGCGAACGTGCGTTTACAATTAAAAATGGAGGTGTTATAATGGTTTCATACATCAATACGCGGCGTTGCCGCAATGAAGAAACCATTGAAACGCGCTGCGACAAGCTTGCGCGTTATAATGCCTGCGGGTCTCGTACATCAATACGCGGCGTTGCCGCAATGAAGAAACCATTGAAACGCGCCGCGACAAGCTTGCGCGTTATAATGCCTGCGGGTCTCGTACATCAATACGCAGCGTTGCCGCAATGAAGAAACCATTGAAACGCGCTGCGACGAGCTTGCTCGTTATAATACCCGCGGGTCTTGCGCCTCGCATGATATATTTTTGGATTGGATGACCTCTGAAAGGGGGATGATATAAATGACGGAATTCAAAGTGCATTCGGATTTCGAGCCGATGGGGGATCAGCCTCAGGCGATCGAGATCCTTGCGAACGGAATAAAGAACGGGAAACGTGCACAGACGCTTATGGGCGTGACCGGATCAGGGAAAACCTTTACGATGGCGAAGCTCATAGAGAAAGTGCAGAAACCGACGCTCGTGATATCCCATAACAAGACGCTGGCAGCTCAGCTGCACGGCGAGTTCAAGGAATTTTTTCCGGAGAACGCAGTGGAATACTTCGTCTCCTACTACGACTACTATCAGCCGGAGGCGTACGTGGCTTCGACCGACACGTATATAGAAAAGGATTCGGACATCAATGCAGAGATAGAAAAACTCAGGCATTCCGCAACTGCAGCGCTTTCCGAAAGAAGAGACGTGATAATAGTAGCGAGTGTATCGTGCATATACGGACTGGGAAGTCCTATAGACTATGAAAATCAGGTGATCTCTCTGCGGCCGGGCATGGAGAAGGACAGGCAGGAGCTGATGCGAAAGCTCGTCGATATCCAGTACACGAGAAATGATATCGCGATGGATCGCGGCAATTTCAGAGTCAGAGGAGATACGATCGACATATATCCGGCGGGAGCTGAAAATGCCGTCAGGATAGAGCTTTTCGGAGATGAAGTCGAGACCATCAAGGAGATAAATCCTGTCACTGGCGAGATCGTGGGACTCAGGAATCACGTGGCGATATATCCGGCATCGCATTATGTGACGAGCAAGGAGAAGATAGAGCGAGCTGCTCAGACGATAAATGAAGAGCTCGAGGAGCGCATCCAGTGGTTCAGAGACCGCGGCAAGCTGATCGAAGCGCAGCGTATAGAGCAGCGGACGAGATACGATGTGGAAATGCTCAGAGAAGTCGGCACATGCAAAGGCATAGAGAACTACTCGAGGCACATAACGGGACTTGAAGCGGGATGCAGGCCGTATACGCTGATAGACTATATACCGGATGATTTTCTGATAATAATAGATGAATCGCATGTCATGCTTCCGCAGCTTAGGGCGATGTATGCGGGGGACCGGTCGAGGAAGCAGTCTCTGGTGGATTACGGTTTCAGACTGCCGTCGGCGCTTGACAACAGACCGCTGAAATTTGAAGAATTCAACGATCTCATAAATCAGATAGTTTACGTCAGTGCAACGCCTGCGCCTTATGAAAAAGAGCAGAGCGGCGGCATTTCGGCAGAGCAGATAATAAGGCCGACAGGGCTGCTGGATCCTGTGATAGAGATGCACAGCACAGAAGGTCAGATGGACCATCTGATAGGTGAGATAAACAAGACTACAGCAAAAGGAGAGCGAACTCTCATCACGACGCTCACGAAGAAAATGGCAGAGAGCCTGACGGATTATCTGAAAAACGTCGGGATAAAGGTGAGGTATCTGCATTCGGAGATAGATACGCTGGAGAGAATGGAGATAATAAGAGATCTGAGACTCGGGACATTCGATGTGCTGGTAGGCATAAACCTGCTTAGAGAGGGGCTCGATATACCTGAAGTTTCACTCGTGGCCATACTCGATGCCGACAAGGAAGGCTTCCTTCGAACGGAGACCTCGCTGATACAGACTATAGGAAGAGCGGCACGAAATGCCGACAGCCGCGTTATAATGTACTGTGACGGCATAAGTCCGGCGATGAAGTCGGCTATCGACGAAACGGAGCGAAGACGCGCTATACAGGACAAGTATAACAAAGATCACGGCATCGTTCCGCACACTGTAAAGAAAGCGGTCAGAAGCGTCATAGAAGCCACTAAGGCTGCGGAGGATGAAGGAAAATACGAAGGAAAGAGTCCGCTCGAGCTCACGAAGAAAGAGCTGAAGGCATACGTCGGCAAACTCGAGAAGGAAATGAAACAGGCTGCAGCAGACCTGCAGTTCGAGCGTGCCGCCGAGCTCAGAGATGTGATATTCGAATACAAGGCTAGACTGTAAGCATGCCTGTCGGTAAGCATGCCTGTCGGCAGAGGGAGAATGAACTCCGTCGACAGACAGCATGAAATGGCGGAAGAAAAGGGAATAAGAGGATCAACAGGAAGGTAAAATGGCAAAAGATATAATTATAAAGGGAGCCAGAGAAAACAATCTTAAAAATATAGACGTTACCATACCGAGGGACAAGCTTGTCGTGCTGACAGGCCTGTCAGGTTCGGGAAAGTCATCTCTGGCATTTGACACGATATATGCTGAGGGGCAGAGAAAGTACATGGAAAGTCTGTCGTCGTACGCGAGGCAGTTCCTGGGGCAGATGGAAAAGCCGGATGTGGAGTATATAGAAGGACTGTCACCGGCGATCTCGATAGACCAGAAAACTACAAACAAGAATCCGCGTTCCACGGTGGGAACGGTAACTGAAATATACGATTATCTCAGGCTGATGTATGCGAGGATAGGTATACCGCACTGCCCTGTATGCGGCAGAGAGATCACGAGCCAGACTATAGATCAGATAGTCGAACTCCTGATGCTGGAAGGCGAGGGAACGAAACTGACAGTGATGGCGCCTGTGGTAAGACAGAAAAAAGGACAGCATGAGAAAATACTCGAAAGGATCCGTAAGGAAGGATTTACGCGAGTGCGGGTCGACGGTGAGATCAGGATCCTGGGAGAAGAAGAGATAAAGCTCGGGAAGACATTCAAACATACGATAGAGATAGTCGTAGACAGGATAAAAGTCAAGGACGGAGTCCAGAGCAGGCTGGCGGAAGCATGTGAACTTGCGATCGCCCATGGTGACGGACTGGTGCAGGTGATCGTCGACAAAGGTGAAGGGCCTGAGGAAAAGACCTTCAGCACGAGCCTCGCATGCCCTGAGCACGGAGTCAGCATAGAGGAACTCGAACCGAGGATGTTTTCGTTCAACAATCCGCTGGGAGCATGCCCTGAGTGTAACGGGCTCGGCTTCATACAGCGTATCGACCCGGATCTGATAATAACAGATACGGACAAGAGCATCAACGAGAAGTGTCTGAGCAACGTGTTTGCAACGATGGAGTACACCAGCTTCTACTGGCAGGTGATAAATGCGCTTGCAGAGAAATACGGTGCGAGCCTGGATACTCCGTATAAGGATCTGCCGGAAGAATTCAAGCAGGTGCTGCTTTACGGTACCGGTGATGAAAAGCTGCAGTACGTTTATACCAACAGAAACGGCGACACGCAGAACAGAAATCACACTTTCGAGGGTATAATCAATAACCTTGAGAGGAGGTACAGAGAGACCGGCTCCGAGTGGATCAAGGAAAAGATGGAAAAATACATGCGCATCACGCAATGCCCTGTATGTAAAGGCAACAAGCTGAAGCCTGAACTGCTGGCAGTCACTGTGGGCGGAAAGAATATAATGGAATTCTGCGATATGTCAGTTGCCGAAGCGATAGAGTTCGTGTCAGATCTGAAGCTTTCGGAGACACACATGAAGATAGCAGAGGAGATCATCAAAGAGATAAAGGGCAGACTCACATTTCTGGCAAATGTGGGACTGGACTATCTGACTCTTTCGAGAGCGGCAGCGACGCTGTCGGGAGGGGAATCACAGCGTATAAGACTGGCGACTCAGATAGGATCGGGACTTGTCGGAGTGCTTTACATCCTGGATGAGCCGAGCATAGGACTGCATCAGAAGGATAATGAAAAACTGCTGGAAGCGCTGAGAAGACTGACGGATATAGGCAATACGCTTATAGTCGTGGAGCATGACGAAGACACGATGTATGCAGCTGACCACATAGTCGATATCGGTCCGGAGGCCGGAGTCAACGGCGGAGAGCTGGTGGCTCAGGGCACGGTCGAAGACATCATGAACTGCCCTGAATCTATAACGGGCCAGTATCTGAGCGGAAAGAAGAAGATCGAAGTTCCCGAAACGAGGAGAAAAGGCAACGGAAAATTCCTGGAGATCAAGGGCGCTGCCGAGAATAATCTGAAGGGGATAGATGTGAAGATACCTCTGGGCGAGCTCGTATGCGTCACAGGAGTTTCAGGCTCGGGAAAGAGCAGCCTGATCAACGAGATACTGTACAAGGCTGTTGCTGCTGAGATGTACGGAAGCAAGGAAAAGCCAGGTAAATACAAACGTATAAACGGTCTGCAGAATATCGACAAGATCATCGACATAAATCAGGCTCCGATAGGCAGGACGCCGAGATCAAACCCGGCAACATATACGGGAGTGTTCACGCATATAAGAGATCTGTTTTCACAGCTGCCGGAGGCGAAGCTGCGAGGATACGGCAAAGGCCGTTTCAGTTTCAATGTAAAGGGCGGCAGATGCGAGGCCTGCGGCGGTGACGGCATAATCAAGATTGAGATGCATTTCCTGCCGGATGTATATGTGCCTTGTGAAGTCTGCAAGGGAAAACGCTATAATCACGAGACGCTCGAGGTCAAGTACAAGGACAAGAGTATTTTTGACGTGCTCGATATGAACATAGAAGAGGCCGCAGAGTTCTTTCAGAATATACCCGCCATTTCAAGGCAGCTGCAGACGCTGCTCGATGTAGGCATGGGATATATCAAGCTGGGACAGCCAAGCACGCAGCTTTCAGGAGGAGAGGCGCAGAGGATAAAGCTCGCGTCAGAGCTTTCCAAGAAGAGCACGGGAAAGACCCTGTATATCCTGGACGAACCGACGACCGGGCTGCATTTCGCAGATGTAGACAGACTGATAACGGTACTGGACAAGCTGGTCGACGCGGGAAATACGGTAGTAGTGATAGAGCACAATCTCGACGTGATAAAGCGTGCAGACCATATCATCGACCTTGGACCGGACGGAGGATTCAGAGGCGGCATGATCGTGGCGGAGGGGACGCCGGAGGAAGTCGCAGAGGTCGAAGGCTCATATACAGGAGAGTTCCTGAAAAAAATGCTGAAGGCAAGGTGATGATACAGGGCAGAATACCCGAAACGTGTTGGAGAAGAAGATGTACAAGAAATTCATAGAAAAGAATTATAAGGAACTGCTGGGTATACTCAACTGTCTTAAAGTCGGCGTCTATATCACAGACGGCAACGGGAAAACGCTACTGCTCAACAACGAGTCGTGCAAGACAGGCGGACTTGAGCAAAGTGAGACAGTCGGAAAGAACATGCGGGAGCTCGAGCGCATGGGATTTATCGAGGAATCGGTTTCGCTGAAAACGATAGAGAGCGGCAAAGAGGAGATGATCATACAGAACCTCGGAGACGGAGACAAAGTTTATGTCACTGGAACGCCGCTGAAAAGCGATAAAGGCATCGATGTAGTCGTATGCACGGAGCGTGACATAACGGAAACTCTTACTCTTAAAGAGCTTCTGGAAGAAAAGAACAAGGACAATGCGAAGATAAAAGACGAGATCGAATACCTGAGAAAGCAGAATATCGTCATGTGGGGCAACATGATCGCTGAAGATTTCGAGACAAAGCTGCTGGCGGAAAAAGCCACGAGAGTCGCCAAACTCGATGCGACAGTCCTGCTTACAGGGGAGTCCGGAACGGGAAAAGAAGTCTTCGCGAATTTCATATATCAGAACAGCGGGAGAGCAGGCAAGCCTTTTATAAAGGTCAACTGCGCTGCTATACCGGAGAACCTCATGGAGTCAGAGCTTTTCGGATATGAAAAGGGCGCCTTTTCCGGCGCTGACAAAAACGGGAAGGCCGGACTGTTTGAAATGGCCAATCACGGTACGCTGTTTCTCGACGAGGTGGGAGAGATACCGATACATCTGCAGTCGAAGCTGCTGAGAGCCATACAGGAGCGGGAGATAATGCATGTTGGTGGAACAAAGACGATCCCGGTAGATATACGTTTCATAGCAGCTACGAACCGCGATCTCAAAGAAGCGGTCAGAAACGGCACGTTCAGAGGAGATCTTTATTACAGACTGAACGTCATGCCGATAGAGCTGATGCCGCTGAAGGGAAGGAAGAAGGATATAAAGGCTCTTGTTGATTATTTTACAGAAAAGTTCAATGTCACATATAAGCTCAGCAAAGTGGTTTCACCGGAAGCGATGGAAGTCCTGAAGGATTTTGACTGGCCGGGGAACATAAGAGAGCTCGAAAACGTTATAGAAAGACTAATGATAAGCTCTGATGATGAGGTGATCACTAAACGGCAGACAGAAAGGGCGATCGGTGTCCCTACGGACCTGTCAGGAGCTGATCTGTCAGGTATCGAGGGCAGGAGCCTCGAGGAGCTGATGGATGCATATGAAAAAAGCATACTGGAGTCTATGCTGGCAAAATATAAGAGAGCCAGTGATGTAGGACGGATTTTGCGGACATTCAAAATAAAAAAGAATGTGGAGGTAACAGACAATGGCAAAATCATTATTTGAGGAACTGGGCGGCAAATACGAAAGGCAAGGGGATTATTTGATACCGTGCTTAACTGTACCCGCCGAAGAAGAACAGGCAATAGGCATCTGGGGGCAACGGCATTTAGATTATCTAAAACAGTACCGTAAAGTTACATACACCAATCTTCTTACAAGCGGCAGGCTAAACGCCTACCTTGCCGACATCAACAGACAGGCACAGGAACGCTTTGAAAGGCTCATAGAGGGTATGAAACAGGCACAGGGCATAACGGAACAGCTAAAGGCAGAAAACGCCTTAGAATGGACAGGATGCCTCAATAACATAAGGGCTTGTGCGAGGGAGATTGTGGAAAAGGAAATTATTTTTGCATAAACAGATGATTAGTGGCAGGGGGAAATCCTGCCGCTTTTTCTGCTTTAGTTTGTCAGCTTGACAAATAAAGGGTTAAGGAATATAATTAGATTCAGTATTATACAAGGAGTTAATAAATATGCGGCAAGGTATTCTTAAATAAACTGTCAATTTGATAGTGGGAACAAAAAGTAGCAGTCCCGTTTCACTTTTAATATGGGGCTTAGTTTTTTGTACCCAGTTTAAGAATACTTTTATCATGTAATTTTATATGCCCGAAAACATATAAGTGTTTTGGGGCTATTGGAGTTATTTACCCAGTGATAGGAGTATTTATCACTGGGTATTTTTATGCCCTTTTTTGGGTGTTGATAGGAGGAAAATCACATGAAAATAATTAACTTAGGCATTCTGGCTCACGTTGACGCAGGAAAGACAACATTAACGGAAAGTTTATTGTATACCAGTGGTGCAATTGCAGAACTAGGGAGCGTAGATGAAGGCACAACAAGGACAGATACAATGAATTTGGAGCGTCAAAGGGGAATCACTATCCAGACAGCAGTGACATCTTTTCAGTGGGAGGATGTAAAAGTCAACATTATAGATACGCCAGGCCATATGGATTTTTTGGCGGAAGTATACCGTTCTTTATCCGTATTAGACGGAGCAGTATTATTAGTTTCTGCAAAGGATGGCATACAGGCACAGACCCGTATACTGTTTCATGCACTACAGATAATGAAGATTCCGACAATTTTTTTCATCAATAAAATTGACCAAGAGGGGATTGATTTGCCAATGGTATATCGGGAAATGAAAGCAAAGCTTTCTTCGGAAATTATAGTGAAGCAAAAGGTTGGGCAGCATCCCCATATAAATGTAACGGACAATGACGATATGGAACAGTGGGATGCGGTAATTATGGGAAACGATGAACTATTAGAGAAATATATGTCAGGGAAACCGTTTAAAATGTCAGAACTGGAACAGGAAGAAAACAGGAGATTCCAAAACGGAACGTTATTTCCCGTTTATCACGGAAGCGCTAAAAACAATCTGGGGATTCGGCAGCTTATAGAAGTAATTGCCAGTAAATTTTATTCATCAACGCCTGAAGGTCAATCTGAACTATGCGGGCAGGTTTTTAAGATTGAATATTCAGAGAAAAGGCGGCGTTTTGTTTATGTGCGTATATATAGCGGAACATTGCATTTGAGGGATGTTATTAGAATATCTGAAAAAGAGAAAATAAAAATCACAGAGATGTGTGTTCCGACAAACGGTGAATTATATTCATCCGATACAGCCTGCTCTGGTGATATTGTAATTTTACCAAATGATGTTTTGCAGCTAAACAGTATTTTGGGGAACGAAATACTGTTGCCGCAGAGAAAATTTATTGAAAATCCTCTCCCTATGCTCCAAACAACGATTGCAGTAAAGAAATCTGAACAGCGGGAAATATTGCTTGGGGCACTTACAGAAATTTCAGATGGCGACCCTCTTTTAAAATATTATGTGGATACTACAACGCATGAGATTATACTTTCTTTTTTGGGGAATGTGCAGATGGAAGTCATTTGTGCCATCCTTGAGGAAAAATATCATGTGGAGGCAGAAATAAAAGAGCCTACTGTTATATATATGGAAAGACCGCTTAGAAAAGCAGAATATACCATCCACATAGAAGTCCCGCCAAATCCTTTCTGGGCTTCTGTCGGGTTGTCCATAGAGCCGCTCCCTATTGGAAGCGGAGTGCAGTATGAAAGCAGAGTTTCACTTGGATATTTAAATCAATCGTTCCAAAATGCGGTTATGGAGGGGGTTCTTTATGGCTGCGAGCAGGGGCTGTATGGATGGAAAGTGACAGACTGTAAAATCTGTTTTGAATATGGATTGTATTATAGTCCTGTAAGTACCCCCGCAGACTTTCGGCTGCTTTCCCCTATCGTATTGGAGCAGGCTTTAAAAAAAGCAGGGACAGAACTATTAGAGCCATATCTCCACTTTGAAATTTATGCACCGCAGGAATATCTCTCACGGGCGTATCATGATGCTCCAAGGTATTGTGCAGATATTGTAAGTACTCAGATAAAGAATGACGAGGTCATTCTGAAAGGAGAAATCCCTGCTAGATGTATTCAAGAATACAGGAACGATTTAACTTATTTCACAAATGGGCAGGGAGTCTGCTTGACAGAGTTAAAAGGATACCAGCCAGCTATTGGTAAATTTATTTGCCAACCCCGCCGCCCGAATAGCCGTATAGATAAGGTTCGGCATATGTTCCACAAGTTAGCTTAACAGCTTGCAAAAGTCATATAAAATGAGATTTGAAAGGATTAGAGACTAATTATGATGAAATGCGAATGGATATTGTGTCCTGTTTGTGGGAGCAAAACCCGTAATAAAATTAGGAAGGACACTGTTTTGGAGAATTATCCCCTTTATTGTCCAAAATGCAGACAAGAAAGATTGATTAAAGTTGACAACTTGAAGATAACTGTCATCAAAGAGCCAGACGCTTAAGACGCAGAGCCGATGAAATTGTGGAACAATTCACGAATCATCGGCTCTTTTTGTTTCGTATTTGAAAGAACAAACTCACCAAATAAAAAAAACGATATTCGGGTGGGTTATTTTGTTATACCCTAAATTACCCTCTGAATTTGTTTTTAAATTTGGAGGGATTTTTTTATGTCCTTTTTTCGGGCAGTTATCTATCTGCTCATACGAAGCAAAATTTATCAATACATAGCATATCAGAGAACGGCAGGAAACCAGTTAAAAAAATTTCTGCCAGTGCAACGGTACTTCTCACCTTGAAAGTAGAAGTACAATCTCCATACAATAGAATTACTATTTCCTATAACCGTAAAGGTCACAGAGCCTTTGCGGTTTTTCTTTTGTCGATTTTTGTTGGAAAGTGCCGTAGGGCTGTTTCTGATATGCGGTGTCGTTCTCCGCCTCTCCATCTGGATTTTTTACATTTCAAAAATTCAGATGGGAGGTATTTATGGTGAAATATGCACCAAGAAAGGTATATATCAGAGAAAGTGGCGGCTATGTGGAATTATCCTACACGGAGTTCTGCCGTTGCAGGGAATCCGACCAGACCTATATGGACAAGCTGTTTATCCCCATTCAAGGCTGTCTGCTTGAAGTCGTGAGGGAGCAATACACAGACTTCTACCGTGACAAGGAACGGTGGCGTTATCTGCAAAAATTAGATACAAAGAATAGACTGCTATCTCTCGACGGATTTACGGACAGCGAGGGGAATCCTCTGGACTTTATCACTGATGAAGCGGTGGACATTGCAGAAACCGTTGTCAATGCGGTCATGGTGGACAGGCTGAAAGCCGCCCTGCCTTTGCTGTCGGATAGTGAACAGGAGCTGATACAGGCAATCTTTTTTGACGGACTTTCCGAGCGTGAAGTCGGGGCGAGGTTGGGCATAACCCAGAGCGTTGTAAACAAACGCAAAGCCAGAATCCTAATAAAACTAAGAAAGATAATAGAAAATTAAAATTTAAGGCGTTCAGCCCCCTTGTTTTTTCCTTTGGGAAGATGAGGGGGCTTTTCTCTGCCCTCTCAATCAATTCTGATTGGAGGAAGTAAGAATGGCATACAACCACGGACGGGAGGACAGGAAATGGCGTATCTGGAAAGAAGCGGAGGAAAAGCTGCTGCGTGAGTGCGGCGTTGATGAAGCGACCATTGAGCAGATACGCATGGCGGACAGGGCAGACTTCAATTCCAACAGGCGGTTTTACCGATGGACGAATGACGTTGCGGAATATCTTGAGGACATGGCAGGCAGGGAGCGGCAGGCGGAAGTGGGTACGGTTGCGGAGTTACTGGAAGAGATTGAGAGCGAAAATCTCTATCAAGTATTAGTCACGGTGGACGGGCGTACCTTGAAAATCGTCCTGCTGAAAATGCAGGGGTATTCCACAAAGGAGATTGCCCCGCTTGTGCATTTGACGACTGGTGCCATCTATGCGAGGTTAGACCATCTGCGGAAGAAGCTGCGGAAAATTTTATAGCTTCTAAAACAGCCTGCCATCCTGCGGGCTACTGGGTGAGGGATGGAAATCCCCTCACTCATTTTTTGCAGGAGGACAACAGGATGGCATACAGGGTTAAGGCATACACGCTTCGGGAGGAATCCACGGAAAGCGGCACAAGGTATTTTATCAGCTTTAAGGACGGGCAGGGCAAATCCCACGAGTTGGAAGTGTCGGAACAGTTCTTTATGGAGTTTCGGCAGATGGAGCGCAGGAACAGGAATCTTTTCTAATGGGACGAGCGGCACAGGGAGTTTAACGAGGTATGGGACGAAACCCTTTACAGACGGGCGTTGCGTGTGCCTAAGAGCCTTGATGAACGCATGGTTGAGGAAGAACGGAATGAAACGCTCTATAAGGCGGTTGGGAGCCTTCCAGAGATACAAAGGCGGCGTTTCCTGCTCTACTACGAGTATGAGTTCAATTTTTACCAAATCGCCGCTATGGAGCATTGCACCGCTTCGGCAATACAGAAATCTGTTGCGATTGCAAAGGAGAAAGTAAAGGCGGAAATTGAAGAAATATCTCCAACCGTGACCGACACCGCCCGAAAAAGAAATCTGTTTTTTATTTGTGTGGGATTGGCGGCATTACATACTCTCACTTTTTTCCGTGGGAGTAAATCTATTTTTAAGGAGGTCAACGCCTATGTGCAACGAAAACAAAGACACCGCCCGAAAGGAGGAAAGCCATGCAGAAGTTACAGACAGTCAACGCCGAAACGCTCCTTTATGAACCGCTTGAGAAACCATCCTTTGTGGTGGACAGCCTTATCCCGACAGGCTTATCGCTGTTCTGCGGCTCACAGAAGATAGGCAAAAGCTGGCTCATGCTGAAGCTATGCTTATGCGTGTCGCAGGGAATCCCTTTATGGGATATGCCGACAATGGAGGGCGATGTGCTTTACCTCTGCCTTGAGGACACGTTCTGCCGCATACAGGACAGGTTATTTCGTTTGACGGACGAAGCAAGCGGGCGGCTCCACTTTGCCGTGGCAAGCTGCAAGCTGTCAGACGGTCTTATCGTGCAGCTTGAAGATTATCTGAAAGATTACCCAGACAGCAGGCTCATTGTCATTGATACCTTGCAGAAAGTCCGTACAGCTTCAAAAGACAATGCCTATGCAAGCGACTATGGGGACATCTCCCTCATCAAAGACTTTGCCGACAGGCACTCTCTGGCGGTCATTGTCGTACACCACATCCGAAAGCAGAATGACAGCGACGTGTTCAACAAGGTGTCTGGGACGACAGGATTAACGGGGAGTGCGGACGCTACCTTTGTTCTGGAAAAGGAGAAACGTGCGTCTGACACCGCCAAGCTGTATGTGACGGGCAGGGACACGCCTTATCAGGAATACACGCTGCGTTTCCGTGATTGCCGTTGGGAGCTTGTGGAGCGGAAAACGCAGGAGCAGCTTGCGAAAGAAACGATACCAGATGTCCTTTTTCGGTTGGTGGATTTTATGAGGGATAAGGAAGAATGGATAGGCACGGCAACGGAACTGTTAGCCGCTATGGGGGAAACGGAAACCATACCCACGGTGATTACGAAATGGCTGAATGAATACCGCACCACATTTTTAAGCGAGAACCGTATCTGCTACCAGTACAGCCGCAGGAAAGACGGCAGGCGGATTGCCCTTGCAAGGAGGGCGGGTGACAGCGGTGATGGTGGTGACAGCGATATTAGGATACCCCCCTGTTACTGTCATTGACGCTTAAAGCCATGTAAAGCTGGCGGCTCTGCCCTGCGGGTGACAGCAGTGACGGTGGTGACAGTGATTTTAGGATACCCTGCCGCTGTCATCCCTACGGGAGAACACCCCGTAAACGCAAAATGCAGGCGTGAGATTTACTCGCCCTTTTCGGTCGTGTAAAACCACCCCTGCGGTCAGAAAAATCATTCCGATTTTTCCGACTGCGTTTACAGGGTGTAACACACTACACTTTGCCCTGCAAAGTCGTGTGCCAGACGTTCCCTCTGGACTCCCTTAAGGCAGGGCTGTGCCCTGCTATCCTACGCCTTACGGCTTCGGATAAAAGAATGGCGGCATGACGGTGACGGCTCTTGCGAGGGGGGTATCCCAAAAACACCGTCATCATCGACATGACCGTCATGCAGGGGGTGAGGGTGACAGTTGCGGCAGTCGGCAGGGGTATCCCAAAACTGCTGTCACCACCGTCACCGCTGTCACCCCAAAGGACGGTCACCCGCCGAAAGAAAGGAGGAATCCGCCTATGCCTTATGCAATCCTGCGTTTCCAGAAACGAAAAGCGGGCGGCGTTGCGGCTTGTGAACGCCACAACGAGCGGAAGAAAGAAGCCTACAAAAGCAACCCAGATATAGATATGGAACGCTCTAAAAACAATTACCATCTCATAGCACCACCAAAGTACACCTACAAGAAAGAGATTAACCGCATGGTAGCCGAAGCGGGGTGCAGGACAAGGAAAGACAGCGTGATGATGGTGGAAACGCTCATCACAGCTTCACCAGAATTTATGAACCAGTTACCGCCCGAAGAACAAAAAGCGTATTTCCAGACGGCTCTTGACTTCATTTCGGAGCGTGTTGGAAAGCAGAATATCCTCTCCGCTGTCGTCCATATGGACGAGAGAACGCCCCATATGCACCTCTGCTTTGTGCCGATTACGCCAGACAATAAGCTGTCAGCGAAAGCTATCTTAGGCAACCAGAAATCATTATCCGAGTGGCAGACCGCCTACCATGAGCGGATGTCCTCACGGTGGAATCAGCTTGAACGGGGGCAGTCCTCAATGGAAACCAAGCGGAAACACGTCCCCACATGGCTCTATAAATTAGGCGGCAGGCTTGATAAACAGTATGAAGAAATCGTGTCTGCCCTATCCGACATCAACGCCTTTAACGCAGGGAAGAAAAGGGATAAAGCGTTAGATTTACTCTCTGCATGGCTGCCAGACGTGGAGAAATTCTCTAAGGAAATCGGGAAACAGCAGGCGTATATCGACAGTTTGAAAGAGAGAATTGGGCAGGAATCAGACTATGCGGGGCGTATGCGTGATGAAAAGTACGAGCAGGAACTAAAGGTGCAGAAAGCGAATCAGAAGATATTTGAATTGCAGAGAACCAACGAGCAGATGGGGCGGCTGCTGTCAAAAATACCGCCCGAAGTGTTGGAAGAATTGCAGAAAAATCATAGAAGCAGAGCGAAAGAAAGGTAGATATGTGAATGAAGAAACAGGATTTTAAGGTGTTAAAGACCAAAGACTTGTACCCGTTCCCCGACAATCCGTTTCATGTGGCAGAAGATGAAACACTGTCAGAGTTAGCGGAAAGCATCAAGGAATTTGGCATTGTCACGCCGATAATCACACGCCCGAAAGAGGACGGGGACGGTTATGAAGTGATTGCAGGACAGCGGCGTGTCCGTGCTTCTGAACTTGCAGGGATAAATACCGTGCCTGCGTTTGTCCTGCCCTTAGACCGTGACCGAGCCATCATCACCCTTGTAGACAGCAATTTGCAGCGTGAGAATATCCTGCCATCGGAGCGGGCGTTTGCTTACAAGATGAAATCCGAAGCCATGAAGCGGCAGGGTTTCCGCACAGACTTAACCTCGTCACAAGTTGTGACGAAGTTGCGGACGGACGACAAGGTGGCACAGGGCTTCGGCGTGGGCAGGATGACCGTGCAGCGTTTTATCCGCCTGACGGAACTGATACCGCCGATTTTGCAGATGGTGGACGAGGGGAAAATCGCCCTCACGCCTGCGGTGGAACTGTCCTTCTTGAAGAAAGACGAGCAGGAAAACCTCTTTGCCACGATGGAGAGCGAAGAAGCAACGCCCTCACTCTCACAGGCACAGCGGATGAAACAGTTAAGCCAGAGCGGGCGGCTTGACATGGATACGATATTTGCGATTATGACGGAGGAAAAGGGCAACCAGAAAGAAACCTTGAAAATCAACACAAGCAAGCTGAAAAAATACTTTCCGAAGAACACAACGCCGAAGCAGATGGAGGAAACCATCATCAAACTTTTGGAGCGTGAGTTGCAGAGGAAACGCAACCGTGACAGCCGCTAATCTTCTTTTTTCGGGAAGTAAATACAGAGAGTTGAGGTATGGAGAATGAGAGAAATCCAGTATGAAATCGTAAAGGAAATCGCAGTATTGTCTACGGGCGACAGTGGCTACACAAAGGAAATCAATCTCATTTCATGGAATGGGAAAGAGCCGAAGTATGACATCCGCAGCTTTTCCCCGAACCGTGAAAAGTGCGGCAAGGGAATCACGCTGAACGCTGATGAAGCGGCGGCACTCCTTAAAGCATTACAGAAAGAATTAAACAGCGAGGATTAATGGTATCTGATTGGCAGGGCGGGGACATTTCCAAACTCTTCCCTGCCCTGTCTGGAAAGGAAGATTTAAGTATGGGCGAGGATAAGAAAGCAGATAAAAAGAGAAAGCGTATCGTGCCAAAAGCACCAGTGCAGATGATAATCAGCCGTGAATATGTCGGCACACAGACCGTTACAGAAGCGTTTGTCCCGATTATCTCCGAGGATATTCGGAAGAAGATTGCCGAGGGCGACACCTTCGACAATGAGGGGCTGTCCGCTTAGAATGTACGCAATGGGGCATGAAAACAGATAGGACAGATACGGAGGTTTTACAGTATGGCAGGAATCAAAGAAGAAAAGAAAATCTATTTAGTCGGCATTTATTGCCGCTTATCTAAAGACGATGGTACGGATAACGAGAGTGCGAGCATTGCGACACAGAAATCCATCCTCACGGATTATGTGAAAAAGCAGGGATGGCACATAGCAAAAACGTATGTGGACGATGGTTATTCTGGTACAAATTTCCAAAGACCAAGTTTCCAGAATATGATAAAAGACATTGAAAGCGGTCTGATAAACTGCGTGATTACGAAAGATTTATCCCGTCTGGGGAGAAACTATCTTGATTGTGGGTTATATCTGGAAGTTTTCTTCCCAGAGCATAACGTGAGGTATATAGCGGTCAATGACGGCGTAGATACCTTGAATAAATCTGCTATGGACATCACGCCTTTCCGCAACATTTTAAACGAAATGTATGCCGCTGACATATCTGTTAAGATAAAATCGGCATATCGGGCGAGGTTTCAACAGGGGAAATTCATGGGAACTACCGCCCCTTATGGCTATATCAAAGACCCTGCCGACCACAACCATCTGCTGATAGATGATAAAGTGGCACATGTTGTAAAAGAGATATTCGACCTTGCATTAAAAGGGAATGGAGTTGCCAAAATTTGCAGACATCTTAATAAACAGCATATCCTACGCCCTGCCGCTTATGCGGCGGAGCGTGGCGAAACAGGCTTTGAACGTCATTTTGAGGGGAACGAGGACAAACGCTATATTTGGAGTGGGAACAGCGTGAGGAGCATTTTAAGAAGCCCGATATATGCGGGAAATCTTGTAGGCTACAAACGGATTGCCGCCAATATGAAAAGCAAGAAACGCCCCTCTAAGCTGCCCGAAGAATGGGAAGTGATACCCAATACCCATGAGGGAATAGTCACGCAGGAGGAATTTGATATTGTCCAACAGCTTATTACAAGTCGTAGGCTTCCACAGAACAAGGGAGGATTTGTAAATATTTTTGCAGGCGTTATCAAGTGTGTGGACTGCGGATGTGCTCTGCGGGCAATGAACGTACACAGGAGGAAACGCCCAGAGATTATCGACTGTGTACAGTATTCATGTAATAATTATGCAAGAAACGGAAGAAGCGAGTGTAGTGCCCACAATATAGAAGCAAGGGATTTATTCAATGCCGTTCTTGCCGACATCAACTGTTTTGCGGATATGGCAGTGAATGATGAAAAGGCGGTCAGGGCCATAGAAAAGCGGCTCACGGAAACAGACCAGAGCAGGGCGAAAGCATTAGAGAAAGAACGTAAGAAGCTGAACAAACGCCTTGCGGAACTGGACAGGCTGTTTTCCTCTCTCTACGAGGATAAGGTCATGGAGCGTATTACCGAGCGGAATTTTGAGATGATGTCGGGGAAATACCAGAAAGAGCAGCTTGAAATTGAAGCAAGGCTGAAAGAGGTGACGGAAACTCTTAATGAAAGCTACGAGAAATCACGGGGAATCCGTGACTTCCTCGCCCTTATCCGAAATTATCAAGGCTTAAAAGAACTGGATGCAACAGTTATAAACGCACTCATAGACAAGATACTTGTTTCGGAGCGTGAGAAGATGGCAGACGGAACAGTGAAGCAGGAAATCAAGATTTACTATAAATTCATCGGCTTTGTCGATGAATTACATATCATACCTACAAAACGGTGGGCAGCAATGCCCGCTAAAAATTGTACGGTGTGCGGCGTTGAATATGTCCCGGGCTCTGGTGCATCAAGGTATTGTCCTGCTTGTGCCAAGAAGATACGGAGGGAGAAATCAAACGAGAGCAAACGCAGGAGCAGAGAACAGAAAAGGATAGCATGTATGAACTGTCCGCAAAAAATGACCGACTGAAGTCGGACGTGCGCTGAATGTCAATAAATCAACATTGTCACGACGAATGAAGAAATACGGCCTTGAATAGCATGGTTTCAGAAATGGAACTGCAGTATTTTAAAAATGAAACAAAAAAGACGGTAAAAAACCAAAAATGGGGCATTTTGTTTTAAAAATGAAACGAAATACCCTGTTTTTGATGTTTTTGAAGAAAAAATATGCGAAATAGTGTGACTTTACAGTATAATTAAACCCATAGAACGTTGGAAATTCAACGTTTCTAAAAAACAGCTCACAAGTTGGCACGCCTTTTGCTTTATATATTTGCATCGCGATACAAAAAGGATCCTATCAAATATATGAAGGAGGACTTATAACATGAAAGTATTGATCGTAGGAGCAGGCGGTCAGGGCGGTGCTTGTGCATCGATCCTCGCAAGACAGGAAGCAGTAGAAGAAATAAGGCTCGTGGATTTAAAAGAAGAAACCGCAAAAGCCGTTGCAGATAAAATCGGAAGCTCTAAAGTGAAGACTGGTTCAGTAAACGCAACAGACCCTGATGACGTTGCAAAAGCAGCTGAAGGTGTAGATGTAGTAGTAGATATGGTTATGCCCTGGATGGTAACTTACGTTATGAAGGGAGCTTTAAAGGCAGGAGCAAACTATATCAATACTGCATTCGATGCTCCTTACTGGGACGAGTTCCTGGAAGGAAAATCTGTTGATGAACTCACACTTTGCAAGGAATTCAAAGAAGCAGGACTTACAGCACTCTTCGGATGCGGATTCGCTCCGGGAATGACAAACGTTCTGGCAAGAAAATTTGCAAACAAGCTGGATACAGTAGACAGCATCAAGATGAGAATAGGTAAAGCTAATCTGGTTCCGGGAGAAGGACCTTATGACTGGGTACTCCGCCCATGGAATCCGGGATGGTCGCCAAAACAGGCGCTCGTTGACTGTGCATCATCGACATATGCACTGGAAGACGGCAAATATGTGAAGTATCCGCCATTCGGAGGAATCGAAATGTGCGATTTCCCTGAACCGGTAGGAACACTGCCTGTTACGCACCATTCTCATGAAGAGATATACAGCATGCCGGCTACTTTCAAAGGCGTAAAGGATCTGGACTTCAAGTATTACATGATGTACCAGCCGGCAATGTTCTACGCTTCAGGGTTATGCTCGCAGGAAAAAGTGAAGGTAGGCGATGTAGAAGTCGCACCTATAGATGTAGTTGCAGCAATGGTTCCGCCTCCGCAGAACAACATTTTTGGAGCAACAGAAGAAGAGCTTGCAGAAGCCGACAAGAGAGCATTCATAGAACTTATTGTTGAAGTCAGTGGTGAAAAGGACGGAAAGAAAGTTACTTACAAGGCAAACTGCCCTAAAATGAATGCTCCCGGCCCTGAGCTCAAGAGATTGTACGGAACAGCGCTCGTATATGTAGCACTGCCGCTCGCTATAGGAACTACGATCCTCGGAGACACAGACCTGAAGAAAGGCATCGTGTTCTCGGATGAACTTGATCCTGACGATTTCCTCAAGAGAATGATGGATACCGGATATCCTTACAAGTGGAAAGAAAGCGTGATAGAAGGATAGTTTACTTCAAAAACTGGAAAGGTTGAATCAGGTGGCGATATGGTAAAACGGTTGAATGAAAAAAAGATGCAAAGTAATTTCATGCATACTGACATAGTACGCAGCAGCGAGGATGCTGTTGAAGAAAAGGTGAAGCTTTTGCACGGCAGCATCTTCGGCAAACCTCTAATAAAATTTGAAATCGATTCCATGAGAGACGTTTGGGTACCGTATTGCTATCTGGTTTATCATTATACCCTCAGCAGAAATGCTTACTTTAGGAAGAAAGGTCCTGCACGTGAGGGGAAGGTTGCTGTAGTCTTTGACCTCAACGAGATGCATCCTATTCAGTACGACATTTACGAGAGTGGAGATCTGAAGCTCGTGAGCAGGAAAAAAAGCGAAGACAGACAACTGATCCGTACGAATGTGCAGGATGAAGAAATCTTCAGACAGACAGAGCAGCATATTCAGATGAAGATAATGAAACGGTTTTACGGTAAACAGGGAGACCTTAAACTGATCAACAGACAGAATTTTTATAGACCCGCAATTGAACTTGGAGTTATTTACAGAAACGAGAATTTAAACAAGAGATATGTGTATCTCGATGAATTCGGTATTCAGAGCGAACATATCCTGGGGCTCAAATACCGTGTCGAACACAAATCCTGATTCAAGGAATTATTTACGGAGGGAATGATATGATAGATTTTACCAAAATGTGGTCTGGACTGGACTGGGGTGTAATCGTTCTATACTTTGTTTTTATCATTGCTGTCGGACTCACGATGAGAAGACGTGCAAGCAAGAATATGAAGAGCTACTTCGTAGCAGCAAGACGACTGACTATACCGGTGCTGATCGGTGTAGGTGCAGCGAGCTGGATCGATTCATGGTCGATCGTAGGACTGGCTGAGTGCGGTACCACGATGGGTATATGTATACTCTTCATATACGTTATTCCTAATACGATACTCAGACTGCCGCTGGCACTGTGGATCGGACCTCTCGTAAGAGACAGGATGCCTGACTGGGTAATCACGATGCCTGACCTTATGGAATACATGTACAGCAGAAACACTAAACTGATCATGGCTATCGGAATGCTTTGTCCGGTACTGTATGAGGCTGCACTGCTCACAGCAGGCGGACAGGTCATCTCATATGTTACAGGAATAAACATGTGGGTGGCATTCATAATCTTAGGGCTTATAATAGTAGGATATACTTCACTTTCAGGCATGTTCGGACTTGCTGTTACAGATATGGTACAGTTCGTTATCATGTCGATCGCAGCAGGCGTGCTCTGCGTAGGTATGTTCATGCATTTTGACGGATTCGCACCGATATTCGAGCAGGCTCATACAATAGATCCAAACCTGACATCACCTTCAGGCGGTCTCAGTGGTATGGAAATGCTTTCGTGGGCTATAGGCGCTGTTGCTATGTACGCTAATTCACAGTCGTACCAGAGATTCGGATCATCGAAGTCAGGAGGAGACATCAAGGTTTCATATTCGTGTATCATGCTGTTCAGTGTAGCATTCAGCACTATCATGGTACTGGCAGGAATGGCTGCCCTTGTTCAGTATCCTGAGGTAGCGGCAGAGTCACCTTCACAGGCATTCTGGGCTATCGTATTCGAAACACTGCCTATCGGTCTTAGAGGGTTGTTCGTTGCAGCACTGCTGTCTGCAGTAATGTCTACAGTAAGTGCAGACTATCTGATTGCAGGTGCAGTTGTCGTTCACGATATCTACAGAGGCTTCATAAACAAGAACCTCACAGACAAGGGCGAAGTAGTGGCTACAAAGGTAGTTATTGCAGCAATAGGAATAATTATCATATTCGCTACGTATTTCTGGCAGGATGGTATTTCAAAGGCTTACTACTACATCGGAGGATTCCAGGTAGCAGCATTCTTTGTACCACTCATGTTCGGACTCTTTTACAAGAAGAAAACTGCAGCTGCAGGTTTCTGGAGTCTGCTGCTTGCAATCGTTATGTACATGGTTTGGCAGTTCATACTTCAGTGCCCGGCAGGCATACCTACGAACCTTGCATGTATCATCTTCAGCATCGTAGTTTATGTGGTTATTGCTAAGGCTACTTATAAAGAAAACGCGCAGTTAAGTGCATAAGGAGGTCTGTAATGGATAATAAAGCAGAAGCAAGGAAACAGAAGCTTGCATACTTCTGGACGATAGTAACTGTTATCGCATCGATCATAATAGGAGCAGGTGTTATCATGCAGTCATCTGTACTGCTGCCGGTAGTTCTTGCAGCGATTGCTATTTGTTTCGGGCCGGTATGTGGTATCCTTTATCTGATGGAAATAAAGAAGGGCGTACTGTCCGTAGAAGAGGAAGAAGAATAGGAGAGCCATAAAGAATGAGTAAAAAAGCATTTAGGTGTAAGAACATATACACAGCAGTCTCGGATCAGCTGATAGACGGCTATGTCATAACGGATGAAGACAGGATAATCTTTGTAGGCACTGAATCTGAAGGAAAGAAATATATCGATACGAGCACGGAGATATTCGACGTGTACAACAATTTCATAATGCCGGGATTCAATGATTTTCATGTTCACCTTGTAAGTGCAGGACTCCTCGAGATGGATGGAATACTGAGATATATGAAATCAGAAGAAGAGGCTGCCAGATATCTGTGCCAGCTGCACAAGGATAACAAGAACAAGAGACTCATAATGGGTGGAGCATGGGATCCGTTGTTGTGGCCGGGTCATAAGAATCCTACGAAGGAAAGCCTGGACAAGTATTTTCCGAATGTTCCTGTATTCCTGATCAATAAGGAATGCCATGGGGCATGGGTCAACAGTGCGACACTGAGGATGTTTGGCATAGACAAGAATACACCGGATCCTTTGAATGGCTCATATAGCAGATATGAAGACAGCGAGCCGGACGGCTATGTGCATGAGATGGCTGCTGTCAAGATGCAGGAAAAGTTATTCGAAACGATAACGGATGAAGAGATCGCTGAGTACAGCAAGACCTTCATCAAGTCAGCCAACAGATACGGCATCACAGCGCTCGGCGATGTTGCCGGCGCCGGACCGGTGAGAGAAGCCGGATACAAGATACTCGAGGACAAAGGTGAACTGACAGCAAGAGTGCATTTTTACCCTATGTTCGATGAGGGTCTGGAGAGCGTACTGGAGAGAATGAAAACGTATAACAGCCCGATGCTGAGATGCAATGGCGTAAAGGCATTCATAGACGGCACGCCGCAGGGATATTCAGGCTATATGCTGGATGACTATTCAGATATGCCGGGAGAAAAAGGCTCGCCGATGAGAGATCCAGAGACTTTCATAAAGGAAGTATGCGATTTTCATAAGGCAGGTATACAGACGAGAGTTCATGCCTGCGGAGATGCCGGAGCAAGGCTGTGTCTGGATGCTGTCGAGGAAGCGTACAGACTTTACGGACGCAAGGATCTGAGACACTGCGTAGAGCATCTCGAATCCATGGATCCTGCGGATATCCCTCGTTTCGGGAATCTGGGAGTGGTAGCATCTGTTCAGCCTGAGCATATGCCTAAATATGATTTCGATCAGCATCCGTTCCACAAGATACTTGGCGAAGAGCGAATGAAGTATTCGTGGCCGTTCGAGTCCATAAGGAAGACGGGCGGAGTGCTGGCATACGGCACAGACTGCCCTGTAGTAGATGTTTCCCCGTTCAGAGGGATATTCAGATCAGTGACGAGACTTACCAATGAGGGTGAGCCTCAGGGCGGATGGAATCCGGGTGAGAGAGTGAGCATTCACGAATCACTCAAGGCATATACACTCGGAGGAGCGTATGCAGCTCACAGAGAGCACGAGCTGGGCACGATAGGTGTAGGTAAGCTGGCTGATATGGTGATTACTGAGCATAATCTGTTTGAATGCGCAACAGACAGACAGGCTATGTTCGACATGAAGGTCATCATGACGATCGTAAATGGAAATATAGTTTACAATTCCTGATAAACAAACATTAACTGAAGACGGGCGAGCGGGATATCCGGTCGTCTGTTTTCATGCATAATAAAAAATGAGCAGCCTGTCACATGGTAGATAGGCAGCGCTGCTCTTTTTGCTATGTAAATTATCTGTTGTCTTTTACCTCCATATGATTGAGCGCATAGCGCAGAGCCAGATTGATGAGCTCGTTGCGCGAGCGGTTCGTCTTTAGCGATAAGCTGTTGTACGCTTCCTGAAGAGTCTTGTCGATCCTTATTGTCATTGTAACTGTCTTGTCTTCCTTCGGTGTGATGATGAATTTTTCCATAATGTAATCCCTCCATTATTACTGATTACATTATAATGTTGATTTGCACCGCTAGACTATAACACATTATGAGTTACAAAATAGTTGCAATTTTGCATTGGAAGTTGATATAATTTAAAGACTCACACACTCATATTTTTGCATTGGCACATTAATTGCTTCATATAATTCTATCGATTCTAAATCAATTCTGGAAAAAATCATTCTGAGAAACACTATGTCAGGGAGGTAACTGAATATGGGAAAGTTTACTGAAAAACAGTTTATCGTCGAACATTATCAGGAGATGCTGAATATATTGAATACCCTCAAAGTCGGCGTTTTCATAACGGATGGAGAAGGCAAGGTGCTGATGCTAAATGAGGAGTCGGAGCGTACCGGAGGCGGTATGGCTATCGATGATATCCTTGGCAGGAATATGGAGGAGCTGCAGGCTGTAGGCTACGTGGACGAGTCGTCGGTGCTCAAGGCGATAGAGGACCGGAAAGAGTGCCGCATGATACAGAGACTGGCAAACGGAGGCAGTCTTTATCTGACAGCAGTCCCCTATTTCAACGATGATGATATAGAGCTGGTGATATGTACAGAAAGAGATATCACTGAGACGAAGGTCCTGGAAAAGATCCTCGACGAGACTAAAAAGCTTTCGGAAAAGCAGGCGAAGGAACTCGAGTATCTGCGTGCGAAGAGCAAGTCGAGGAAGTCTGACGTAATAGCAAAGAGCGATAAGATGAAGGATATACTGCAGACCGTCAGGCGTGTTGCCAGGCTCGACACTACGGTGCTGATATCAGGCGAATCGGGTGTAGGCAAAGAAGTGATAGCCAATTACATATTCAACATGAGCAACAGGGTCGACAAGCCTTTCGTAAAGATAAACTGCGCTGCGATCCCCGATAATCTGCTGGAATCAGAGCTGTTTGGCTATGAAAAGGGCGCGTTTACAGGTGCGGATTCGAATGGCAAGCCGGGCATGTTCGAGATAGCAAATGAGGGAACGCTGTTTCTTGACGAGATAACGGAGATACCGCTCAGACTGCAGGCGAAGCTGCTCAGAGTGCTGCAGGAAAGGGAGCTGATGCGCGTAGGCGGAAAGAAACCGATCAAGGTCAACGTCCGCATAATCGCAGCGACCAATGTAAATCTCAAGGAAGCCGTAAAGAACGGAGATTTCAGAGAGGACCTGTATTACAGGCTCAATGTCGTGCCTGTCGAGATACCGCCGCTCAGGGAACGCAAGGAGGACATAAAGGCACTGGCAGAGTATTTTGTATGTGTATTCTCCGACGAATACAATATCAAAAAAACTCTGTCGCAGGAGGCACTGGATGAGCTTGCGCATGCTCCGTGGTACGGCAATATAAGAGAGCTGCGCAACATGATAGAACGACTGATGGTGAGCTATGACGGCGAGCACATAACAGCCAGGCAGGTCAAGAACCTGTTGTTTTCCGGCAGCCGAAACTCAAACAGCATCGTAGCGGAAGACAATGTGACTCTCGGTGAGCTGATGGATGAGTATGAACGCGAAGTGCTGATGAGCTATCTCGAAAAATATTCTAATGCCGCTGAAGTCGCAAGAAAACTGCATGTAGACAAGTCGACGATAAGTCGCAAGCTGAGGAAGCAGCACATAAATGTATAGCTGAAAAGGACGAAATTATTTAGAAAACACAGCTGAATTTGCAATAGTTGCATTTCTGGAACCGGCAAAGGTGCGAGAATGCAACTTTTTTATTGCCCGAAAAGCGGCATAAACGCGATGTTTAGGGAATATTTTATACCGGCGGCAAATTAGTGATCGGAGTAGAGCAAGAAAACGTTGCAGAAAAACACCGAAACAATAGGCTGATATTTCAGAAATTTTAAAAACTGTTGAAATTTCAATGAAATTCAAAAATATTTATGCTTGGCATGGTTTGTGCAATTTATATAGGCGTGCACGAAACAATCAAGAAAAAGTTCTTAAGAATTGCCGTTACATCAACAGTATGTAATTTAAGAAGAGAAGGAGAGAAAGGTCATGGACAATTTTGGGCTATTAACATTGATACCGCCGGTAGTGATCATTGTATTCGCACTGGCGACCAAAAGAACGTTCGAAGCGCTCCTGCTGGGAGCAGTGATCGGATTCTTTATGACTGACAAGTGGAATGTACTGGGAGCTACGCTTGACGGCTTCTCAGTTACGGCAGCCGACAATATGTGGATGATACTCGTATTCGGTCTGCTGGGCGGATTCACATTCCTGCTTCAGCGCTCGAAAGGCGCACTGGGATTCGGTAAAATACTCCGCAAGTTCGCAAATTCAGAAAAGAAAACGCTGATGATCGGATGGGTGCTCGGAATCATCGTATTTATGGATGATTATCTCAATATTTTAACGGTGTCCACATCGCTGAGAGAAACATGTGACAAGTACAAATCGCCTAGAGAAATGCTGGCATATGTTATCGATTCGACAGGAGCTCCGGTATGCGTACTGATACCGCTTTCCACATGGGCAGTGTTCTATGCGGGAGTAGTCGGAGATGAGGCCGGCATGGCTGCATACGGAAGTGGAATGGATATATATGTTCAGTCACTGCCGTTTATTCTTTACGGATGGGTCGCAGTACTGGTGGTGCCGCTCGTTATCCTGGGTGTCATTCCAAAGATGTTCGGAATGAAAAAAGCGTATGAGAGAGTTGCAGAGACAGGCAGAGTATATTCGGAAAAAAGTGATAAATACAATCAGGGCATAACTGAATTCGATAAACTGATGGAATCCGAAGGAATGGATCAGGACGGAAAAGGCGGGAACATATGGTTCTTCGTCATCCCTCTGGCTGTCGTTATCGCAGTTTCACTGGTAACAGGAGACATACTCATAGGTCTGGCAGCAGCGATTATCGTGATGCTGATAATGTATCTGCCGACGAAAGCACTTTCGTTCGAGGGATTCTGCGAAGGGTTCGCATCAGGCTTCGCATCGATGGTGCCGATGATGTTCATAACTATAGGTGCGCTTACAGTACAGCTTTCGATGAACGGCATAGGACTTCCGGATTTCGTTATAAGTGCAGTGCTTCCGTACATGAATGCAGACCTGTTCCCTGCGATCACTTTCGTAGTCGTTGCAGCACTGTCATTCATCACAGGCAGCAACTGGGGCATACCGGCACTGACAGTTCCTATCCTTATCCCGCTGGCACTGGCAGGTGGAGCAAATCCGCTGATCGTGTTCGGGGCTATAGTATCAGGCGGTACATTCGGAAGCCACGCATGCTTCTATTCAGACGCTACGGTACTGACATCGCAGGCATGCGGAATCGAGAATCTCGAGCACGCATTCACGCAGTTCCCATATGCGGTATTATCAGCAATTATCGCACTGATAGGATTCCTGGTATGCGGATTCATATTCTAAAAGGTAAAAAAATATATTTTTAAGGTATTAAAAGGAGGATAAAAAATGGCTAAAATTGAAGCGGAAAGAAGAGATCTCGTTAGTGAAGTCAAAAAAGGCAGTGATGTTACAGAACTGAAATTCAGAACATCCATCCATGGTGAAGATATGCATTATCCGGGAGAAATGATCTCAGGATGCAAACTCATGGAAAAATGCATCGACTGCTGCACTGAGCTCAGCAACATCAGAGATGGCGGAGACGGCGGACTGTTCGTACGCACAGAGGGAAATATCCTCAGACCTGTACATATGCTGGATGCTGTTGAGATCGTATGCTGGCTGAAGAAACAGGGCAACAGATCGAGAGTATACGGATATGAAATGTATAAGACATCCGAATACGATCATAAGACAGATCGTTCGGAAGTTTTCGACGAACCTGTACTTACGGTAAAGGGTGACGTTACATTCGTTATAGCAAATCCTGTGGACTAGAATAGAAAAACAGTACTGGAGAAAATGCGGAGGGAAAAAATGACCAGAATATTAGACGGAGTGAAAATCATAGATTTTACTCAGGGCCATACAGGCAGCTACGGAACGATGCTTCTTGCTGACTTTGGTGCGGAGGTCATAAAGATAGAGGACCATAGAACAGGCGGGGATGTTCTCAGAAACAGCTTTCCAAAAAACGAAAAAGGCAGTGCGTATCATGCATATATGAATCGTGGAAAGCGAAGTGTGTGTGTTGACAGACATAGTGCAAAAGGGCAGGAAGTGATCGCTAAACTTATAGAACATGCTGATGTAGTATGCGAATCGTTTCCGGCAGGAGAGATGGAAAGGTGCAGTCTCGGATATGAAGAGATGAGCAAATTGAATCCGGCCATAATATATGCTTCACACACAGGATTCGGCAAGACTGGTCCGCTGAGCAACAGCGCAGGCAACGATCTCACTGCAGAAGCACTATGCGGTCTGATGCAGATCACGGGATATCCTGAAGATAAGCCTACGGCTCACGGATCGAGGATGGCGGATCAGTACGGAGGAGTTTTCCTTGCATTTGCGATAGTGAGTGCACTTATGGCAAGAGATGTCACGGGAGAAGGGCAGCAGATAGACATAGCATCTTCGGACTGCATGTTCACTGCACTCGAGGACAGTGTCGTAGAGGCGGCAATGTCGGGCAAACGCTTTGAAAGAGAAGGAAACCGTTCCAGAAGTATAGCACCGTATGATACCTTCGAGGTCAAGGACGGTATCGTATCGACAGCTGTTTCCACTAATGCTCAGTGGGAGAAATTCTGCGAAGCGATGGATATGGAAGAGCTGCTCGATGATCCGAGGTACGCTACTAATGAATCACGCGGAGAGAATTATGATACAAGTCTGAGAAAGATCATCGCCGATAAATTCAAGGACATGACAAAGTGGGAGATAGAAAACCTGCTCAGACCGTATAACATTCCGAGCGGACCTGGATACACCGTACCTGAAGCATTTGAAAGCGAACAGCTGAATTCCAGAAACATGGTAGTAGAAGTGGAAGATAAGCAGATCGGAAAGATAAGGATGCCTGGTTCCCCTATAAAAATATCAGGTATAGATGATGTACCGGCAGGTTCAGCGCCGCTTCTGGGAGAAGACACAGCTCAGCTCCTGGCAGATATCGGGTATACGGAAGAACAGATCGCAGGATTGATGGAAGAAAATATCGTAATGTGTGAAGGAGGAAGAAAATGAGACCATTAGAAGGAATAACAGTACTTGATTTCACACAGGCATACAGCGGTCCGTACTGTGCCATGAATCTGGCAGATTACGGCGCAAGAGTGATCAAAGTGGAGCGTATCGATACAGGTGATCAGTCCAGATTCTGGAACCCGTATGCAGCAAACGGAAACAGCGGATATTTTGCAGTATACAACCGCAACAAGGAAGGCATCGCAGTTGACATGAGAGCTCCTGAAGGCAAGGAGATAATAAAGAGGCTTTACGGGAAAGTAGATGTCGTACTGGAAAACTTCAAGTTCGGGACACTCGACAAGCTGGGACTCGGTTATGAGGAGATGAAGAAGATCAATCCGGAGATAATCTTCGGCTCGATAACGGGATTCGGGCAGACAGGTCCGCTGAGAGCAAACACGGCATATGACAATGTTATCGAATGTATGAGCGGTTTTATGGAAATGACAGGATTTCCAGAATTCCCGCCGCTTCGCTCCGGAGCTTCAGTAGCCGACAGTTATACAGGCCTCACAATGGCGCTTGCAATCACACTGGCCTGCTATGACAAGAAGCGAACGGGCAAAGGACGAAGGATCGATGTTGCTATGCTGGACACGATGTTTGCGACTATCGAAGATGCAGTGCTGGCATATGCCCTTACAGGGAAAGAAATAAGCAGGACAGGTAACGCAAAACCGAGAGAGATCGTACCGTATGATACATACTACTGTGCAGATGATTTTATAGCAGTTGGAATAAACGATGAATCAATGTGGCCTGATTTCTGCGATGCGCTTGAGATGCCTGAGCTCAAAGACGATCCCCTTTATGCTACGAATGACCTCAGATGCAGCAATTTTGCAGAGTTTACAAAACTGATGCAGAGCGTTTTCAGGGAAAAGACGTCAGACTGGCTTCTGGAAAGATTCTGGCAGTTCAATATACCGGCATCAGTCATAGTAGATCCTGTCGATGACATGACAAATCCTCAGATGCTGGCAAGAAATATGATAATCGATATAGATGATCCTAACGTAGGGCGATTCACGGCATTCGGAATACCTGTGAAGTTCAGCAAGACGCCGGGATACATCAGGAAACCGTCTCCGCTCTTAGGTGAAAACAGCATAGATGTTTTAAAAGAGGCAGGATATACTCCTGAAGAAATAGAAGGATTCATTTCAGGTGAGATAATAGGAGTTCCTGCGGAATAATGCAAAGCTGCAGGTTTGCCGGCGAATAGTACAGCGAGGTCCGCGCATGAAAAAGTGTTTTCATTGCGCGGCCTCGCTTTTTGTTAAGGGAAAACGTGCAGGATCGGATGCGAAGTGCCTGTGAAGCGGTCGTGAGCATTAAGGTCGTGTTGACCGGAAGAGCTGCGGCGAGTTTTGACCGGAAGATATGCATCGGGTTTTGACTGGTAAAATTTATAAAAGATTGTAGTGTCTTGAAATAGATGATATAATAATAAATGACGTGCTGAAAAAAGTATTTAAAATCGTACTTATTTTGTGTTTTTTTATTTAGTTGATTAGGTGGTGAATTTTTTGAGAGAAAAAAGCACGGCATTTTTACTGATGTGTCTTCTGGTGTGTTTCTGGGGACTCGACTACGTAGTGGCAAAAGATGCGCTGAACATACTGGAACCGATGAACCTGCTGTTTCTTAAATACCTGGTAGGTGCGTTGCTTGTATTTGGAATCAAGCTCAAGCAGGATCGGAAGACGATCGTAAGACCGAAGGATATCCCTTTTTTTATACTGTGTTCACTGACAGGCGAGATCCTGTATTTCTTCTGTGAATACACAGCGATGGATTATCTGCCGGTATCACTTATCACTATAATATTATCGTTTGTTCCTGCCGTTTCTATAATAGCTGAACGTATCATATTCAGAAGGAAATTCACATGGAAGATGTTAATGGGAGTAATAATATGCATAATAGGTGTAGCGATAGTGATCGGCGCTGATTTCAGGACTTTGCTGCACGGGCGAATGACCGGATATCTGCTGGCTTTCGGAGCAGTCATTTCGTGGAACATCTATAATTTCATGACGGCATCACTGTCATCGAATTATTCAGGGACTACTATGGCGTTCAACCAGCTGTTCTGTACGCTGCTGCTGGTCGGACCGTATGCTGTTCATACTATGCCGCCGATGGATACATTCACGCCGGCTGTGACGTTAGAGGTGATATATCTCGGACTGGTGAACGGCGGACTTGGTTTCATGATAATGGTAAACGGACTGCGGGTCCTGGGGCCTACGATATCAGCAATGTTTTCGAATTTCCTGCCTGTTACTGCCACAGTCTTCGGATGGATCCTGCTGGGAGAATCCGTGGGAGTGATGCAGCTGATAGGAGGAGCGATAGTTATAGCGTCATCATGTATAGTAATTACAGAGAAAGGTAAGATGGAGGAACAGTTAAATGATAGAGAAGCTGAACCTGACAATGTTGACTGATTTTTATGAAATAACCATGGCGAATGGATATTTCTGCAGTGATATGGCTGATGACATAGCGTATTTCGATATGTTTTTCAGAAGGATACCTGACGGGGGCGGATACGCCATCATGGCAGGTCTTGAACAGCTGATAGAGTATCTGAAAAACCTCGAATTCACTGATGAAGATATAGAATATCTGAGAGCGAAGAAGCTTTTTGATGAAAGATTCCTCGAATATCTCGCAGATTTTAAATTCACATGCGATGTGTGGGCGGTGCCGGAAGGAACACCTATCTTCCCGGGAGAGCCGCTGATCACGGTAAGAGGCCCTGTGATGCAGGCGCAGTTCATCGAAACTATGCTGCTGCTGATAATAAACCATCAGAGCCTCATCGCGACAAAGGCGAGCCGGATAACCAGGGCAGCTGCAGGAAGACCTGTCATGGAGTTCGGCACGAGACGTGCGCACGGAGTGTCTGCCGCTGTATACGGAGCCAGAGCTGCGTACATAGGCGGATGTGCGGGAACTGCATGTGCTATCGCGGACAGAGAGTACGGCACGCCGGCTATGGGAACGATGGCGCACAGCTGGGTGCAGATGTACGACAACGAGTACGAGGCATTCAAGAAATATGCCGAGATATATCCTACGAACTGCGTGCTGCTGGTGGATACCTACAACGTGCTTAAATCAGGTGTTCCGGCGGCTATCAAGGTGTTTAAGGAAGTCAAGCCTGAAAAGATGGGCATAAGGATAGACAGCGGAGATATATCGTATCTCACAAAGAAAGCGAGAAAGATGCTCGACGATGCAGGACTTCAGGAATGTTCGATCGTGGTATCTAATTCTCTTGACGAATATCTGATAAGAGATATCCTCTCAGAGGGTGCATGTGTCGATTCCTTCGGCGTAGGAGAACGTTTGATAACTGCAGGCTCGGAGCCTGTATTCGGCGGAGTGTACAAGCTGTCTGCTCTCGAAAAGAACGGCAAGATGATACCGAAGATAAAGAAGAGCGAAAACATCGAAAAGATAACTAATCCGGGATTCAAGAGCGTTTACAGATTTTTTGACAAGGACAGCCACAGAGCGCTTGCTGACGTCATCGTGCTTGACGGAGAGATAATCCCTGAAAACGATGAATACGAGATCTTCGATCCCAAGGCAGTGTGGAAGCGCAAGAAGATCAAGAACTATTATGTGAGAAACCTGAGGAAGCAGATCTTTGAAGGCGGCAAGTGTGTGTATGAGTCACCGTCGATCGATGAGATCAAGGCTTACTGCGCTCAGCAGCTCGATGCCATGTGGGACGAGATGAAGCGTTTTGAAAACCCGCAGACATACTATGTCGATCTTTCATACAACCTGTGGAAGCTGAAGCATGACATGCTTGAGGAACTTTGATTTGCATATACAGCGCCCGCCTGAATGGCGGGCGCGATTTTTAACAAAAAATTTTAACACTATTTTAACTGTACTTCTCAAATTTCTGTGCTATAATGGGCGTGATGGAGGGTTTATGTTAAACGAAGCAGAAGAAACTGACAAAAGTGATTTTATTGATATGAGGGCAGCAGCGCTGTCGTTTTGCTGTATAGCTCTTATAAGATCAGCGGTTTGTTTTTTTAAAAATATTCACATCTTACTAGAAACGGGAACTGGTTTTCCGGATTTTGATATACCTGCAGATATCGGTATAGCGTATACATAAGGGGCGGTTTTTCAGCTTCAAATTTTAAAGTTACTGAATATATAACAGGAGAAATTACAAATATATATGTTTAATAAAATAAAAAAATTGTCGACCGTGCGGATAGTGGCTATCGGTTTCGCGGCTGCGATACTGCTGGGATCAGGGCTGCTGATGCTGCCTTGCTGTATCCGAGACGGGGTCACGCTTCACTATATTGATGCCCTTTATACTTCTACAAGCGCAGTATGTGTGACAGGGCTTATTGCTGTTGATGCGGGGGATACATTTACACCTCTTGGTCAGTTTTTTCTTGGATTTCTTATACAGATAGGAGGACTTGGTGTTACGGCTGTAGGCGCAGGTGTGATAGTAGCGGTAGGAAAGCGAGTCGATTTAAGAGGCAGGAATATAATAAAAGATGCGATGAACCTGACTACAGGAAAAGGGATGGTGAAGTTTATAAAAAGCATCTTTTTAACGACAATGGTTTTCGAGTTGACAGGAGCTCTGTTAAGTTCATTTGTATTCATCCAGGATTATCCACCGCTTAAGGCTGCAGGAATAAGTCTCTTTCATTCAGTTGCTGCGTTCAATAATTCCGGATTTGATATACTGGGCGGCTTTCAGAATCTCATTCCGTATCGTAACAATGTGTTTCTTAACCTGGTTACATGCATACTTATCTTTTTCGGTGGAATAGGGTTTCTGGTAATAAGAGAAATGATCACAAAAAAGTTCAGGTGGAGAAAGTTTTCTATGCACACGAAAATCGTGATTTCAGTGAGTCTGATACTTATCGTGACGGGGACACTGCTGATAAAGCTTACAGAAGACGTCACATGGCTGGGAGCATTTTTTTTCAGTGTTTCAGCGAGAACAGCAGGGTTTTCTACTTATCCTCTTGGCAGATTTTCAGACCCGGGGCTGCTTATACTGATCGTTCTGATGTTTATCGGCGCTTCGCCGGGCTCTACAGGAGGCGGAATAAAGACCAGCACATTTTTTGTACTGCTGCAGGGAATAAAATCGTCTGCAACAAACAAGATGGAGGAGGCTTTCCACTACTCTGTACCTAAAGATGCTTTCAGAAAAGCATCGGTTATAACCATGATTGCTGTCGGTGTGATCCTTGTCGGAACATATCTGATGCTGATCATGGAGCCGGATGTTTCACTAATGGATGCTCTCTTTGAGGTCACAAGCGCATTCGGTACTGTAGGATTATCAACAGGCATAACGACAAATCTTGGAATCGGTGCGAAACTGCTCTCTATAATAGTAATGTATATAGGGAGGCTCGGTCCGCTGACGATAGCTACAGTATGGTATTTTATAAAAGGAGAACGTACAAGTTATCCGGAAGGAAATATTTCTATAGGATAAAGCTGGAGGTGTAAAAATGTTTGGCAGATATAAAGATGATAACGTTTCATATGGCATAGTGGGGCTTGGCAGATTCGGATATGCACTGGCAAAAGCACTGGCAGAACTGGATGCAGATCTGCTGATCCTTGATCAAGATGAAGAAAAGATAAGAGATATGAGAGAGTATACAGAAAATGCGCTTGTGATAAAAAATCTGGACAAAGCTTCTCTTATGGAGACGGGTATACAGAATTGCGATATTGCGATAGTGTGTATAGGTGAACAGATGGATATTTCTATTCTTACTACACTTCATCTTGTATCGATGGGAATACCGGAAGTAGTTGCAAGGGCTACCAGTGCAGAGCATGGTGAAATACTTGAAAAGCTTGGAGCGAAAGTGGTTTATCCTGAACGTGATATGGCCGAGAGGCTCGCAAAGCGTATGGAAGAAGCTAATATGCCTGAATTTGCACAGCTCAATGACAAAGTAGGTATAGCGAAGCTAACTGTTGCATATGAAATGGAAGAGGAAACTGTTTACGATGTGGATATCGAAACAAGATTTGCTGTAAAGCTTATCGCAATTGAAAGTAACAGTGAGATACTGAGTGATATCGATCCATATTATGAATTCAAGGAGGATGATGTCATTTATGTTCTGGGGAATATAGATGATATTAAAAAGCTGACAGACTGGATAGAGGAAAATTGATCATGAACTCTGACATACCCTGAGATGTGATCATTAGAATCATAAAAAGCGTATGCAATGCCTGAAATACAGGCATACATACGCTTTTTCATTATCCATTCAAATCTTTTTATGATCGGAGATCTATCTCTTGCCTGATGCATTGAGAACGTTTCTGATCTTGTGCTGTACCATGCGCTTGATGGCGTCTCTTGCAGGTCCGAGATACTTTCTAGGGTCAAAATCAGCAGGATGCTCTACGAAATGCTTTCTGATCTCCGCAGTCATCGCAAGTCTCAGGTCAGTATCGATGTTTACTTTGCATATACCGTCTTTTGTAGCTGTTCTGATCATATCTTCAGGCACTCCCTGAGCTCCGGGGATGTTTCCGCCGTATTCATTGCACTTTGATACGAATTCAGGAAGTACTGTCGATGCGCCGTGAAGAACGAGAGGTGTATCAGGTATAAGCTTGTGGATCTCTCTGAGTCTTTCAAAGTCAAGGTAAGGTTCACCCTTGAACTTGTATGCGCCATGGCTTGTGCCGATAGCTATAGCCAGAGAATCGACACCTGTTTTTTCAACGAATTCAGCAGCCTCTTCAGGGTCTGTGAATGTAGCGTTCCTTGCATCTACCTTGATGTTGTCTTCTATACCTGCGAGCTTTCCGAGCTCGGCTTCTACTACAACACCCTTGCTGTGTGCGTATTCTACGACTTCCTTTGTAAGACGCATGTTTTCTTCAAAAGGATGCTTCGAACCGTCGATCATTACGGAAGTGAATCCGTCATCTACGCATTTCTTACATATGTCGAAATCTTCACCGTGATCGAGGTGGAGCGCGATGTCAAGACCTGTATCCATTATAGCAGCTTCTACCAGCTTTAAAAGATATGCGGGTTTTGCGTACTTTCTCGCACCTGCGGAAACCTGCAGGATCAGAGGAGCCTTTTCTTCCTGTGCAGCTTCTACTATACCCTGAATGATCTCCATGTTGTTGACATTGAATGCACCTACTGCATAATCCTGTGTCAATGCTTTTTCAAACATCTCTTTTGTAGTAACTAGAGCCATGATTGCCTCCTTATTAAATGGTTCTACTCAGTTATAATATTTAAGATCTCTTCTTGTAAAGAGCTAATTGGTATCTCGTATGTGCCGGCTTTGATAGATGATTCTTTGCCGGAGCTTGTGATATATTCCTCAAATTCGGACTTAGATGATATGAGTCCTGCATCATATATCTTCTGCGCCACAGTCGAAGCTGTGTCTGAGTCCTCGATGGTCACTGATATTTTCTCCTTTTCAGCAGAAGCCGGTTCTGTCGTCGTCGTTTCTGCTGTTGCCGCGGCCTGTTTGGCAAGCTTTGCGGGATAGTCCATGATGGCCCCGATCCTCGTGTATATTATCAGCGCAGCTACTGCTAGTATTATAAGTACGATTATTATATCATTTTTATTGTAAAAAAAGTCCTTTAATTTTTTCATCCATATACTCCTTAACAAGACAAGTATGCAGCAGTGACGAAAATACGGGCAAAGTGGATCTGCCTGAGATTTACTGTCATTGCATACATATATACTTTAACATATTTCAGAATCTTTCTCAAATCCAAACGATATGATTTTGATGAAAATTTCTTCACAATGAAGCGGGTCATCTGCGGAGCAGGCAGGCGCCCGCGCAGTGTGCCATAAGTGGCACAAAAGCGGGCGCTCAGACACCGGGCGCGCACTGTGCACGCCCGGTGGGCAGAACGTGCAGAGCATGATGGAGACCCTCGGATCAAAACGGGTCTGCGTTTTGCAAAACACTCAAACGCAGTGGATGCAAGGGGAGAAATGAAGTGTGCCGGCTCTTTGCATAAAAAAATAAAATAAAGTATGCCATAATGGCACAGAAGTTGCTTTATATATCGGTGAAACATCAGGTACAGTTGTTTCAGGAGAAATAATGATCATATTTACTATTGGAGGTGCAGAGATGAAAGAGTATATGCCTTACGGGCAGGAACAGCCTTATATCAAAGCCGGACCGTTCAAGATCCGTCTTCCGTTCATACATTATCGTTTTGAGATCGCAGACTACATACAGGGGCTGCTGATGTGCGCTGTATGTCTTGGTGCGATACCTCTTCTGCAGGAAAACCTGGGGATGCCGTTCAGCGTTGCCCTGGCGATCGTCACATTGAATGGTTTCCTGTATACATGGCACACTTTCCTGGGTGACCCGGTAGTTCCCGGATGGATAACTCCGGCGATACCTCTTCTGGTCGCATACTGCCTCACTTTCCCTGAAGGACAGGCCAGGATGCAGGCACTGTGCGCATTTGAGATAACTCTCGGTGTGTTCTCGATAGTTCTCGGTGTTACAGGGATAGCAGGAAAGCTCGTAAATCTTATCCCGCCGGCAATCAAGTCAGGCGTAATACTCGGGGCAGGTATATCGGCGATATATATGATATTCAGCGACGATACGAAGTTCGCGGCAATGCCTTATACGACTACGATCTGTCTGGTAATAGCATTTTACCTGCTGTTCTCGAACGGATTCAAGAGACTGAGCACTAAGAACAAATTCTTTGAGACTATAGCCAACCTGGGGATCCTTCCTGCAGTACTGATCGCAGTCATCGTGGCTCCGCTCGTAGGCGAGACGGCTTTCCCTACGATAGAATGGGGGTTCTCACATCCTGATTTTGCGGCTCTCTGGACTGACTGGGTGCCATGGGGAACACTCGGATGGCCAAGCATAAAGATGTTTATCAGCGCGATACCTACAGTCCTCGCTATTTACATAGTACTCTTCGGTGACGTGGTACAGAGCAAATCTCTCGTACACGATGCAGATGTGACAAGACCTGATGAAAAGATCGACTATGATCCGAACAGAGCTCATCTGATCTTCGGGATCAGAAACACTATCATGGGCGTTATCGGACCTGACCTGACGATGTGCGGACCTCTGTGGGCAGCAATGCAGGTAGTCGTATGTGAAAGATACAAAAAAGGCAAGAAGAGCATGGGATCGATATTCGGAGGAGCTGCATGCTTCAGATTCGGTACATTCACAGGCTACTGGCTCATGCCTATCGTATCGCTGGTACAGCCGATACTGTCGGTAGCGCTGTCACTGACGCTCGTCGTTCAGGGCTTCGTAAGTGTCCGTATCGGTGTGCAGCAGGCTAAGAGCTTCAAGGATCTCGGTATAGCAGGTGTCATCGCAGGAGTTCTCGTTATAAAGGGTTCTGCATGGGGACTTGCAGTAGGTATACTCGCATGCCTGCTCTGCTACGGAAAAGATTTCTTCAAGGGCGACACTACATTCGGACATCTCTGGTCCCCTGAAGTCGAAGCTATGATAAATGAAGAAAGCACACTCGACGATGATGAAACCGAAAAGCATGAAGAAGCAAAGGGTGAACCCGTACACGCATAAGATATGGCGCGTAACGGTACACGATGTCAGATGTCTGGCGTATGATGATCACAGAGATCATGTGTATAACTGGATGATATAAATATTATGGCGAAGCGGAAACGCCGTGCTGCAAAACCTGATGATGGCTGCAGCACGGCGTTTCTGTTTTCGATCTTTGTGCTATCTATGACTTTATGCTTCGGTGATCTCGTATTTCTGTATCTTGCGGTGCAGCGATCTGCGACTGATGCCGAGAGCGAGCGCGGTCTTTGTCTTGTTGCCGCCGTGTTCCTTCAGCGCTCTGACGATCACTTCGCGTTCGCGGTCGTCGATGGCACTGCTGAGTGAGTCGGCCGTTTTTGATGTGCTGACGGCAGATGCAGATGGCGGTGTGGATGCGGTGCCGTCTGCGTGAGAAAGCGGAACTGACTGTGAGCTTTCTTTGTCTATGTCATCGCTGCTGTTTTCGGTTTCAAGCGCATATGAAATGATCTCAGGCGGCAGGCTGTCTGCACCTATGATGTCGTCTTCTGTTATCACGACACATCGTTCAATGATGTTCTCGAGTTCTCTTATATTGCCCGGCCAGTTGTAGTTTTTTAGGCACGCCATGGCTTCGGGGCTCATGCTCTTGACTGCGCATCCGGAGATGCCTGCAGAAGATCTGAGGAACACGTTGACGAGATCTTCGATATCTTCCTTTCGTTTGCGGAGAGGCGGCAGCTGGATAGGGACGACATTGAGTCTGTAGTAAAGGTCTTCGCGGAATTCCCCGGCCTTTACAGCTTCCTTCAGGTCTCGGTTCGTGGCTGCGATGATGCGCACGTTGACGGATACCGGCTTTATCCCTCCGAGGCGTTCAAAGGTGCGCTCCTGCAGCACGCGAAGGAGCTTCACCTGCAGCTGGGGCGATATATCACCTATTTCATCGAGGAATATGGTCCCGCCGTCTGCGATCTCGAAGCGCCCCGGTTTCGATGAAGATGCTCCTGTAAATGCACCCTTTTCATAGCCGAACAGCTCGCTTTCGAGGAGGTTGTCGGGGATGGCGCCGCAGTTGACTTTTATCATGGGCTTGTCACATCGCCGGCTCCACTGGTGTATGGCTGTCGATATGACTTCTTTTCCGGTACCGGTCTCACCCAGTATCAGGACTGTGGAGTCGGAGACTGCGACTTTTTTTGCCAGCTTGTATACCTGCTGCATAACGGGGCTGTTGCTTGTCGTTTTGCTATCATCTGAGTCGCTGAGTCTGTAGTTGAGGTCATCGCCGCTGTCTGCTGTCAGCAGGATCTTGCGTACCGTCGTGACGATCTCTTTGAGGTCGAACGGTTTGGTGATATAGTCCTGAGCGCCGCTTCGTATCGCATCTATCGCAGTTTCTGTGGTTGCAAATGCGGTGATCAGGATAAAGCCGATGCCGGGTTCTTCTTCTTTCACCTTGTGCAGGAATTCTATGCCGGACATTTCAGGCATTTTGATATCGCTTATTATAAGGTCGATGCTGTTTTTATGGAAAATCTCCAGTCCTTCGCTGCCGTTGCATGCGGTCAGGACGGTAAAGCCTTCTTTTTCAAGGACTTTGCATATCAGCTGACGTACGTTCTGTTCGTCGTCAACGACCAGTATAGTTTTGTTGTTCATTATCAGTCATCCTCCTCTTCGATTACAGCCGGGAGCATTATCGTGAATTTTGTCATTTCGCCTTCTATGCTTTCGGCTTCTATGATGCCGTGGTGAGCTTTGATCGTGCGAAGTGCGATAGGAAGTCCCAGTCCGGTACCGGTATCCTTTGTCGTGAAGAACGGGTCGAATATCTTTTCGGATATTTCCGGCGGTATCCCTTTGCCTGTGTCGCTGACAGACGCGCAGACCATGTTCCTGTTTTTGTCGAAGCTGGTCTTGAGGTGTATGCAGCCTCCGTCAGGCATAGCCTGTGATGCGTTCAGCATCAGGTTGATGAATACGGATTCCAGCATTTCTCTGTCGATCATCACGCGAGGCGTCCTGCTGAATTCGCACTTGACGGAAACACTGTCGCTCCTGTCCTTGCTCGTAAGATCGACTACATACTGCATGATTTCCTCGATGTGCAGCTTTTCTGTCTCAGGCAGACGCGGGCGGGCGTAATTCAGCAGCAGATTGAGCATGTTGGTCAGTCTGTCGGTCTCATGCATGATGATGTCAAGTTCGTCGAACTCCATACCTTTTTCATTCAGCATCATTTCGAGATACTGTGTATTGCCGCGTATACTCGTCAGCGGATTTTTGATCTCGTGAGCCATGCTTGCCGCGATCTCTCCGAGCGTCTCCATGGTCTTGACTCTGTTGGCGCTTTCCTCGAAGCTGTGTATGTCTTCTATCTTTCGGAACACGCAGATGGCGCCGATGACTTCTCCCTGGAGTCCGAACTGGATATTGATGCTGTATTCGACAGGTATAGTTTCGCCGGAGATATTTCTTATATCGGTTATCGTTTTTATCTGCAGCGAGCCGCGGCTCAGGCATCTCTTGAGCTCGGATATGAGTTTCTTTATCTGCGGCGGCGTAGGGTTGCTGATGCTGATACCGATGATGTCATCGGGATGGATGCCGGTGATCTCTTCAGCCGTACTGTTGAAGGTAGTGATCTCGCCGATATTGTTTATGCTGATTATCCCCGTCGGCAGATTGTTGTATGTCTCGTCCACATACGCCATGATCTCCTGCATCGATACTGCTTCAGCAGATTTGTCGAGGACCTGCTGCATAGTGTCCTTCAGCTTGTTGAGCATCAGATTGAATGAATCCGCGATGTCCGCGAGTTCGGTGCCCTCGGATACCTGTATGCCGCGGCTGATGTCGCCGTCGGCGATGCGTTCGGCATCCTCTGCGAGTTTTTTGATCGGAGCCTGTATTTCGTAGGATATTTTTTTGCCCACAGGCCAGAGTATCAGTATGATGATTATTATGGCTATGATGATGATCGTCTTGATATTGGTCACCGTCTGCATGTAGTCGGACTTTGCCTCTTCGGCACATAGAAACCAGCCGGGTTCGCCGGTCTGTACGGGAGCGAGTGCGGATATATAGTACTTTCCGTTTTTGTAAACTTTCTGGACGTTTGATTTTCCGGAGAAGTCAAGGTCATATGGCGTCTCCTCGTCACTGCATCCTTTCATCGTTCCGTCGGCATTGATGAAAAAATAGTGGCAGGCGAGGTCGCCGCGGTCGATGGTGTCGAGCACTGACGTGTCAGGAGAAGTCCTGCCTTCCAGCTCCTGTGAAACGGCTCGCGATGCGGTCAGGACTTTGTCGCGCATATCATCATGCTTCAGCCCTTCGATAGCGTAGTCCATTGCAAACACAGTCATGTAACCTATGATCACAGTAAGGCATATGGCGAGCGTAACTAGAAAAAACATTGTCTTTGTCTGTATGGATCTGAACATGATGACCTCCTGAGTCTGTTATTTGCTGCTATGATTTTAACACCATTTTATAAACAATGGTATAAAATTTATTTATAATAATTGGTACAAAAAATTGTATTTAGATGAGGAGTTGTTGTATAATCATAAACATGGTGAAATTGATTATTACTGAAAATGAAGCGGGCCAGAGACTTGACCGTTTTCTCAGGAAGTATTTCAGAAAAGCGACGCTGAGTTTTATCTACAAGCTGATAAGAAAAGATATCAAGCTGAACGGAAAACGTGCAAAGGAAGACACTATGCTCTGCACGGGCGACGAGCTGAGCATTTACATACCTGAAGAAAAGGCAAAAGAGCTGGCGACTGACAGCAGAAAAAAGACATCGAAACGACAGTTCAAGATCGCATATGAAGATGACAACATCCTGATCGTCGATAAACCGTGGGGGCTTCTGACGCACGGCGATTCTCATGAGAAGAAGAACACACTTGTGAATCAGGTGTGCGGATACCTGCAGGACAAGGGAGAGTACGATCCTTCGAAAGAGAAGACTTTTACTCCTGCACCCGTCAACAGGCTTGACCGGAACACCACCGGCCTTGTTGTTTTTGGAAAGAATTCAGCTGCGCTGCGAAATCTGACAAGATCCATAAGAGAACACGATAATATAGAAAAGTATTATATGACGATAGTCTGCGGCAGTCTGAAGGAGCCTGTCTTTCTCAATGAAAACCTGAAGCGGGATACGGACAGGAATATTTCGGAAGTGAGCAGTGACGGCAGCGGAAAGGCGGCAGCTACGTACGTGAAGCCGGTCAGCACGGGAAAAAACTTTTCTCTCGTTGAAGTGAGGATATTCACAGGACGGACGCACCAGATAAGGACGCACCTCGCTCATGCCGGATTCCCGCTGGCGGGCGACAGCAAGTACGGCGATCCGGCTGTGAACCGGCAGCTGAAAAAAGAAGGCATAACGACGCAGCTGCTGCATGCGTGCAGGCTTGAATTCAAGGGAAGTATCGAGGGACTGGAATATCTTGAGGGCACAACAGCCGAGGCTCCTTTACCGTCTGAGTTCATCAGAGCGAGGAAGCTGCTGCTGGCGGATGCCGGAAAATGAAAGGATAAAGTATGAACAGAGGATCAAGTGGACAGACTTATGGAAGAAGGCGGAAATCGCCGTATGCAGTCGCATTCGTGCTGGCGATAGTTATGTTTATTCTGGTCGCGCCGGAAGTGAACGAGGGAAAGGCGATGTCGCCTGCGATAGAAAACGGGCAGGTGCTTGTACTCAGCAAGACATCGTACTCGGCCAAGAGAGGAGCGCCTGACAGGAACGATATAGTGGTTCTCGAAAAGACCGCAGCTCCGGATGTCTATGACGACAACATCATAGCTCGTGTAGCCGGACTTCCGGGGGAGACTGTGGAGATCAAAGACGGCAAGGTGTACATAGACGGAGATGAATATGTTGCTCCGGGCGGTATAAAGGGCGCTGACGGTGAAATGAAAGTAAAGCTGAAGAAAAACGAGGTCTTCCTGCTCTGCGACAACAGAGATGAGGATATCGACAGCAGGAATGAAAAGCTCGGCCCGGTCGATATGAAAGCGATAAAGGGGCGTGTGCTCTTTTCCGTATGGCCTTTGTCACGATTCGGAGGAATAGACTAGGATGAAGGAATTTATAAAAGACATAATAATAGCACTCATAATAGTATTAGCGATAACTTTTGTGATAAAACCGACGATAGTAAAGGAAAGCTCGATGGAGCCGACGCTGTATGAGAACAATTATCTGTTCGTCAACAAGCTGGCGTATGTGACGAAGGATCATCCGTCATACGGAGATATAATAATCTTCAAGTCGGATATCAGCAAGGATGACGGCAGTGGGAAAAAGATCCTGATAAAACGTGTCATCGGCGTTGAAGGCGATGTGATAACCATAAAGGACGGCAGTGTTTACCGCAATGATGTGAGACTGGATGAGCCTTATACGCTCGAGGGGTTCACGAGCGGCGAGATAGACGGATTCACCGTTCCGGAAAACGAAGTTTTCGTAATGGGTGACAACAGGGGAGTGAGCCTCGACAGCAGGTCGGATGAAGTGGGCACTGTCGACGAGGATCAAATCATAGGAAAGGCGTTTTTCAGGCTCTATCCGTTCAGTGAGATAGGTCTGCTCAAATAGAGAGGAAGAAACCGTAAAAACCGGCGGCATAGACAGCCGATGCACAGTGGTACATATTTTTAATGAGCGGGAGGTCGCTATGATCAGAAAAATGCTGCTTTATGTACTGTCCGGTGCGGCAGGTATCGCACTGGCGCTGGCGCTGTCAGCCGTATTCACAGTTGAAGATATGACCGGAAGCGGCATGGAGCCGGTTTTGTCAGACGGAGATCACATACTGGTGAACAGGATGGCATATGGAAAGGCGCACGATACGGCTCCAGCTGTCGGTGATATAGTCGCATTCAGATGTGATGTGCACGGAGAGGACGGAGAAGGCGCGATACTGGTGAGGAGAGTTGCAGGAAGCAGCGGAGATGTCATAGAGATAAAGGACAATATATTCTATCTCAACGGCAGCCCTTACGAGGAATATATGTCAGAACCGGCCGATATGAAGACTGTAAAGAAAACGACGCTCGGGAAGAATGAAATATTCGTGCTCAGCGATGACCGCAGAGCATCGATGGACAGCAGGAATGAGGCGGTCGGCATCGTCGACAGCCGTGAATGTATAGGCAAAGTCTGCTTCAGATGACAGAAAGGATGCATGGGAAATGAGAATCGTAGCAAATAATAAAAAAGCCAGACACGATTTCTTTATAGAAGAGACTTATGAAGCGGGGATATCTCTTACCGGTACCGAAATAAAATCGGTGAGACAGGGAAAAGTGAGCATAAAGGAAAGCTATGCGAAGATAGAAAATGAAGAGATAATACTCTACGGTATGAATATAAGTCCGTACGAACAGGGCAACAGGTTCAATGCAGAGCCTGTCAGACCGCGAAAGCTGCTGATGCACAAGCGTGAGATAAGGAAACTTATCGGATACACTACATTAAAAGGCTTGACTTTGGTGCCGCTGAAGATGTACATTAATGGTAGCGGTCTTGCCAAAGTAGAGATCGCAGTTGCGCGAGGCAAGAAAGAATATGACAAGAGACACGATATTGCCAAGAGGGATGCTGACAGAAGGATGCAGCAGGCCATGAGAAAGTAAGGAGGCTGTGATATGCAGAGTTTCTTGAACAAAATAGGTAAAACAGCGGGAGCTGCCGCAAACAAGGCGGGCAGCAAAGCAAATGAGCTGCTGGAGATCGGCAAGCTCAAGGGAAAGATCAGCACTGAAAAGCAGAACATCAAAGCTGCAAAGGCGGCTATAGGTGACTACTGCTACGATCTGTTCCAGCAGGACTGTATAGATAACGAAAAGATCAGAGAGTACTGCGAGAAGATCAGGGTATATGAGGACAACATAGCAGATCTGCAGCAGCAGATCAGTGATGTCAGAGCAGGAGCAGCTGACGAAGATCAGTAAAGATTATTCAGAGAAAAACCCTGCAGGCGAGCGATCGTCTGCAGTGAGATATGGGGATGTTTATGGTTTCGACGGGGGTGTGGAAACCGGATAAGCGAGCCGTAGTCGCCAAGTCTACGTTAAAAGTGGCCGTTTAAATATAAACGCTAAAAAGAACAATAATTTCGCACCTATGGCTATGGCTGCGTAGTCAGTCATAAGCTGTGCGTGTCAGCTCCGGCTCACCTGTAGGCTGGAGACCTGGCATCGATCATACAGGAAAACTTCATGTGAAAGCCCGGCAGCATGAGGGAACAACGGGATAGCTGATTTCAAAGCCTGCTTTTGGGCGTTGAGAGAGGCGAAATCTTAAAACATAAGCTGCGCTCGGAGAAAGTCTCGTGGAAATGCTTTCGGACACGGGTTCGACTCCCGTCATCTCCACCAAACCTATGGGGGCTGTCGCATTAACGATTTAAGATCGTTAGGGCGGAGCCTCTTTTTTCGTGCAAAAAAACTACCCTGATCACAAGGATGTGAGCAGGGTATGGTAAAATAGTTGTATGACCAAACACAACATCTTACGAAAACAGTATATACTGAACGAACAAAACTATCAATTGAAAATACCAATGGAACTGGATGCTTTGATAAAGGTAATGCTGTATGCATACCATGAAGCCAAAGATATTTCTTCCAGGTCCATCGAGAAAAACTGCAGGCGTGATATCAATTACAAATATCTTCTGGAAGGCAGAGCTGCACCTGATCATGCCGCGATCGCAAGATTCCGAACAAAGCACTTTGCAAAATGTGCGCAAAGCTTCCTGGCCCAGATGAGCCGCATACTTTATGAACTTGATCAGCTTACCACGTCAGAAGTTTTCATTGATGGAACAAAGATCGAGGCTGCTGCAAACAAATATACTTTTGTATGGAAACGGGCAGTTTCAAGGCATCAGGCAAGATTTTCAAGAAAAACTGCTTTGCTGGTTGGAGATATCATACAGCGATATGACCTTAAGCCGTTATGGCAAAAGCAGGTCAGGAAAAAGCATGTAAAGAAGCTACTGAAAACTCTCAAAACCCTTGCGCGGAAGCAGGGCCTTGAATTCGTCTGCGGGCGAGGGCACAGAAAAGAACAGCTGCAGAGAGATATCGAGGATCTGGAAGCTGCGCTTGAAAAGATCAGGGAATACGAGCTGAAGATCCACAAATGCGGTATGCGAAACAGTTATTCCAAGACCGACAATGATGCAACTTTCATGCATATGAAGGATGATCATATGATGAACGGACAGCTCAAACCTGCATTTAATGTACCGCATGCTGTTAATTCCGGATTTATTGTTTCTGTGGGGATATTCCCTGATCCAACAGATGTACTGACATTAAAGCCATTCGTGGAAAACATGGAATCGAATCTGAACATGAAGTTTGAGAGGATCGTAGCAGATGCCGGATATGAAAGTGAAGAGAATCTGACCTATCTTAAGGAAAAGGGGGATCGCAGCCTACATAAAGCCTGGCAGCTATGAACAGATCGGCACCCGGAAATTTTCAAAGGAAATCGGTCGCAAAGAAAATATGATGTATGATGCAGAGCATGACTGTTACATCTGCTGCAATGGAAAAGCTGTCAAAAAAACGGGAAGCAGAAAAGTCAAAACAGCCTCAGGATATATCCGGGAAGAAACCCATTACTACTGTGAAGAATGCGACGGATGTCCTCACAGAGCAAAATGTCTTGAAGGAAAGAACTGGAAGAAACCTTTGGATAAAAGATACAAGACTCTGATCGTATCACGAAAATTTGAGGCTCTGCGGGCGGAAGAATACCGGCTCATCGATTCGGAAGAAGGAAAAAAGCTGCGCATGAACAGAAGTATACAGGCAGAAGGATGCTTTGCCGATATCAAAGGAGACTGTGGATTTACTGGATTCCTGTGTCGTGGAAGCGTCAATGTGCAGGCGGAATACATACTCTTTGCCATGTCACATAACCTGGGATGGCTTCATAGCAGGATCCAAAACGATAAGCTCAACCTGCATCTTTATGAACTGAAACAGGAAAAAGAAGCTGCATAATTTTAAATGAAAAAACTGAAACGGAAGTTCAGAGACGAGAATAGTGTCTGTATTTTGTGATACGCAAAACAACAATATGATCATCAAAGAGTAAGCTTAGAATTCCAATGTTTTAAAGAAATGAAAAAGGGACACCGCCCTAACGACCTTAAATCGTTAATGCGACAGCCCCTATGATTTTTGTATATTATAGAATTTGTTTATGCTGCACTGCAGCTTTGCTGTATCATACGGCCTGCATTGCACATAGCATCTGTATTCGCGATGCCGTACGTTTGCCTGCCGCTGCACTGTGCTTTACGCATCGATACCGAGTTCAGGCGGTTCTTCCTTGAGTCCCTTGGTGAGAACGAGCAGGTAGATGATACCGGCTACTGTCCATGCACATCCCAGGATGATAGCGATCTTGTCAAGGTGCACCAGCAGGTACAGGCAGAGAAGCGCTCCCAGGACAGGGAATACCAGGTACAGGAAGAAGCCTTTCACTGAACGCTGCTTCTGCTTTACGAAATAGTACACGATAACAGAAATGTTTACGAAGAAGAATGCAACGAATCCGCCGAAGTTGATGTAAGCTGTAGCCTTTGTAACATCGAGGAATACAGCGAACAGTGCAACTACACCAGTCAGGATGATAGCATTTACAGGAGTCTGAGTCTTGTGATTCAGATTTCCGAAGAACTTCTTAGGAAGTACACCATCTCTGCCCATTGCGTAGAGCAGACGTGCGCCGCTGGCCTGAGCCGACAGACCTGCCGCGAACTGACCTGCTATAGTACCGATCAGGAAGATGCCTCCGAAGATAGAAGGAGCTACCTGCTTAGCGATATCATATGCAGCGTTGTCCGGGTTCGGATAGTCGAACGAAGGATGCACGAGGTGAGTGAAGTAAGTTACTACCAGGAAGATCGCGCCGCATACGAGCAGTGTCAGTATGATCGATCTTGGGATGTTCTTTGTCGGGTCGATAGTATCTTCTGTGAATGTAGTCAGCGCGTCGAACCCGAGGAAGCAGTAGCATGCAGCTGCAGCTCCGGCTACCGTGTAGCTGAAATCGATGTCAGGGTTGTAGAACGGTGAGAACGATGCAAGTGTACCTTCTCCCATGCCCTCAGTGATCGCCTTGATAGTGAAGATAAGGAAAGCTACTATGATAACGACCTGGATCGAAACCATGATGAAGTTGATCTTGCTTCCTACTTCCACACCGACGATATTGATCAGTGATGTAACAACGATGAAGCCGATGAGCCATACCCATGAAGGAACGGCAGGAACAGCAGCGCTGAAGTATGATGCGCCGATGAGCCATATTGCCATTGGGAAGAACACATATCCCAGCAGTACGATCCATCCTGCGACAACTCCGAGCTTGGCGTTGATAGCCTTTCTTGTGTATGTATATGTGGATCCGGCAGCAGGGAAAGCCTTGGCCATGTGGCCGTAGCTCAGTGCTGTGAACAGCATAGCGATTACCGCGAAGCATATCGAACCGGATTCAACACCGTGTGATGCAGTGGCGATGACACCGTAGATAGTATATGCGATCATAGGTGTCAGGAAAGCTACACCGAAGATGACAAGGTGGTGCAGTTTCATAGTACGTTTTAAAGTATTGTCACTCATTTGAACACTTCTCCTCTCTTATTGACATGTTCTTTAAGACAACGATTTACAGAAACTTTTTGTAAAGGTCAGGTCTGTAGTCAGGAACACCAGTGATCTCCTTGTTTACGAACAGACGTCTTTCTGCGAGAGAAAGGTCGATCGTTTCGATGAAGATGCCTTCCTGTACATTATCCTTGTTTCCTGCATAGTAGTGAAGGTTTGTCTCATAGAACGGAGTGATCTTCGGTCCTATGATGCAGCTGCCGCCGCCGAAGTAGTCCACGATGTCAGTACCGCAGAGGTTCGAGCTTGCAACGAAGATAGTATTGCACAGAACTCCGTATTCGAGAGTAGGTGCATAGTAGTCTATGAATGCCTGACGGCTGCCTTCCTTAGGGATCTCCTCGATAACTGCAGTAGGGTTCAGGTAAAGTCTGCTGCCCTGTCCGCAGTAGTATCTCTGGAGTTCAGGGAACTGATATGTATCGAAGCAGATGCCCACTGAGATCGGACCCCATGGAGTATCGAACATGAACGGCTTTTCGCCCTTTACACACCAGATGCTCTCTGTTTCGAACGGATGCATCTTCTGGTAAGCGCCGATAACACCGTCAGGACCTATTGCAACAGCTGAGTTGTAAAGCGTTGCGTCAGGTGTTTCTTCCATTTTTTCTGCCATTCCGAAAACAACATAGATCCCGTATTTCTTTGTGATCTCTGCGATCGCCTGGCATGAAGGACCGTTGATCGTTTCTGCGGTTTTGATCTTTTCTTCCTGAGGGATAGTTTCATCTACGTAGTAGTCATAACCGTAGAGACACATCTCAGGGAATAAGATGAGGTTTGCGCCGCGCTTAGCTGCAGCTTCTGCAAATCCGCACATTCTGGAAAGGTTGCTCTCTTTGTTTGCCGCATCGACTCTGAAGTTTGCCACGGCAACAGTGATAATGTCTTTCATAGTGTTCTCCTTTTTTAGTAGTATTAAAATTATTCCAAATAATTGTCAATTGGTTGATACGCACTGCCTGCGCCGGCCGGCAGCTGCGTTTATTTGCCCTTGCCGGTAGTCTTGCAGATGAATTCGATACGCGATTTTGTTTCGGATTTTTCCAGTATCCTGGTCACATGCTTTTTGACCGTGGATATCGTGATGCATTTTTCCTCGGCTATCTGCTCGTTGGAATAGCCTTTAAGGATCATAGTCGCGATATCCTGCTCGGCGTTAGTCAGCGAATACTGATGAGCGATATTGTCAAACAGGAATGCGTAGTTCGAAGCCTTCAGCTCGAGATGAGGCTGGAATACCCTGCAGATCTCAACTTCCCTTTCAGAAAAATCGATGTCCTTCTCATTGCGGAACAGATCCAGTGAACCGATGCAGAACTCCCTGTTTTCAAGATTCCATCGGAAATTCGTATCCAGAGAGATCTTGGTGTTTGCCGGAGTCACGTAATCGATGAAGTACTCAGTCTCCTTTCGCTGCTCTATATCGAAAGCCTCTGTGCTTTTGATCACGACCTCCTTGTTCGGCATCATCTTGTCCACAACGTCATCGATTTTGCAGTAGTAACGCTCGTAATCCCTGAGCTCCTTGTCGCTGAAGCCCTGACCGAGGTAATGCTTGACAGTGTTAGGTGCAGAAAGGTCATAAAAGTATATACACGCTTTCTCATAAGGCACCAGTCCCTCGATATCAACTAGAAATGTGTTCAAAGCCTTGAGGATGTCGCTTTCGCTGTTCATCTGGAGTATTATATCGTTGATTTTTTTCCAGTCTTTCGTCCACAGTTCCTGACTCATAAGCAGTCCTTTCAATATTGTTTGATTATTTCGTGAATGATTATACTATCTAAGCTTTCTGAAATCTATGGTACCCAGGTACCATATTTCATACCCCTGTAGTAAAAATCGGTACTTTATTTTAGTGTAAAAACGCTGCAGATGTTGAGAATGCAATGCTTTTATGAGCACGTCATAATTTTTTCCATAGGGAGAAAGCTTTCCGTGCTTCCGCTCGACACATCATTCGCAAGGAGAACCGGCGCGGATGAAAGCGGCATAATGCACGATCTTTGATATTAATATAACAGGGAAAGGGAAGGGGTTCAACTGTGAAAATATGTATGGCATAGTAAAGCTCCCCGCCACTAGTGGTGGCAGGGAGCTGATGAGATCCAATATGGGGCTATTAAATTGAGTGATAAATACACAAATATCTTTTACATTCCAATATGTATAACGGATTATACAACAAATAAAATTTCAAATCAAGAGACTCATGTTATAAAACACATATATCTGGTTGACAAGAATCATGAGAGGGCTTATAATGAAAGAAAATTCAAACAAATAAAACGGGCAAAATAATCATAATTAACGAAAGGAGTAAATCATGCAGCAATTAAAGCTAGTATTTGAGCTGGAAAAACCTGAACTGCCGAAAGAGCTCGACAGACTGCTGGTCAGCTTCATAAAAGCGGCGGCAGAAGCATCATCGCAGGAATTTTTCCACGAAATGTACGCCAAAGACAGATCGGTGCTGAAGCAGTATACATATTCATATATGCTGGACAGGCCCAGATTTGAAGCGGATCGTATACTGCTCGGGAGCAGCAGACTCACGATGTTTTTTTCGGACAGTGATCTGGGCGAATTCATACGGTTTTTTAACGGGTTCAAATCACTTGTACAAAAACGATATCCGATGAAAAACAATTCGATGACACTTGTCTCACTCGTGATGCAGCGATACAGGGATATCAGAGATCGTGAAGTTGTGGTAAAGATGATGAGCCCTCTTGTTGTCAGGAGACATGATTACGAAAACAATAAAGACACGTACTACACCTTTGAAGACCGGGAGTTCAGTGAAGCACTCAAAGAAAATATAGATTTCTTTCTTCAGAAAACAGGGACAAGCGTTTCTACAGAAGGATTTTCTATAACACCGGTAAAAGCAAAGAAAGTCGTCGTGCCCGTGTTTGGCAGAAATACGGATGCCAGCTTGGGAGTGTACAAACTGACAGGAACGCCAGAGCTTCTGAACGTATTGTATCAGGCGGGAATGGGTGCAAGGCGGTCATCAGGGCATGGCAAGTGGACGCTGCTGCTGTAACAGAGGGGGTGTAATATGGATCGTTTAGAAATAAGTCTTGGGGATTTTCTTAAAAACGCAGGCATCACAGGCCTTTATTATGCACTCGAAAATCACGGTGCGAGAGAAGGTGTCGATTACGGGATCTCTGATGATAAATATACGTTCTGGATAGACCGGGCATTTGCACTGGATACTGACTGGACAGACGTATATTTCAAAGCTTTTGTAAAATATTTAGGGCCGGCGACAGTACTGCCTGAGATCGAAAAGAAGATCGACAGCTGCATCAGTAAACTGGAGATCCACAGCTGGGAAGCTACGAAAGAAAACAGAGAACAGCTGAAGTATATAAATGACAAACTGCTGTTAAACAGTTACAAGGCAGGATTTGAAAACATAAAAGAGGCTGCAGGCAGTGATGAAGTAAAATGCATGGAAGCGTATGAGCAGCTGAAAAAAGAAAAACTCAGTGACAAAATGGATGAGACACTGCTTCTTGAAAAACTGAGAGGACTCAAGGTTTTCCTTTCAAATGACATCTGCAGGGAAACTTTTGCGATGAAAAGCATCATATACAGCATCATAAACAGATTTTGGGATAAAAAATGTTTCCTCCATCGTAAAAATGCAGACAAAAACATGAGAGCAATATTTGCAAAAGATTTTGGAATCCCGTTCGTAGAGTATCTGAAAAGCGATCACAGCAGGTCTAAGGATTCATGTATAGAATGCGGCATGCCTATTAAGAGTGGGGAGAAGGTTTCTATAGCATTTATGAAAGAAATGGCCGATGATCTGGCACGAAAAAGATCTGCATTCTGGAACGGGAAAGTGGATGCGTATCTATGTCCGGTATGTGCATTCCTGTATGCGATGAGTCCACTGGGTTTTCAGCTTATCGGAAATAAATTCGTATTTGTGAATTTGAATCACAATGTAAAAACGATTATTGGCGTCAATAAAAAAATACCTGCGGTGGAAGATAGTTCGATGAAAGAAAAAGATGAAAGATATCCGTCGTGGTTTGCAAGAGTTGTGAACATGGTGCTCGAAGACAAGACGAATGAGCTTTTAAATATACAGGTGATCATGAGAGGTACGAATGAGAGCGACAGATATGCCTTCAGCATAATAAGCAAGCCTGTACTGAGGATCCTTAATGATAAAACGGTGAAAAGCTGCCTTGGGAAACTGGCAGAGCATCCGTTCTGCAAAATAGGCAGCGAATACCTGAATGTGTATGAGGAAGTCATAATGAATCTGCTGAAATACCGTGAACAGTATCCGCTGCTGAACAGGCTGATGAAGGCTTCGATAGAAAACGACGGTATGCTGGGAACGGCTTTCATGGTGTACTGCATCCAGCTGCAGCAGTGCCATATAAACGAGAACAAAGGAGGTAATGCTTTTATGAATAAATACAGGATGAGAGACAGCGGGTATGCTCTGCGGAAAAATCTGATGGAAAGCAGAGGGCTGACAAGCGATGATTTTCTCCGCGGAACTATATATCAGCTTCTCAATGCTCTTTCAGTCGGAAATGATAAAAAGTTTATAGAAATAGTGATGCGAATGTACTGCTCGAGCAGGCTTCAGATGCCGGAAGGATTTATATACATGATCGGAGATCAGAAGTGCTTCCAGGAAGACGGGTATGCATTCGTACTGGGATTGAAGGGAAGTTATTCGGTAAAGACGCAGGATGATGAAAAGGAGGAAGGTCGCGATGAATAGAAATGGTTTAACGGTAACGATGGTGTTTCTGGCAGAAAGTGCTAATTACGGAGAAGGTATAGGTAACATAACGTCTCTGAAAAAAATGACCAGAGGAGACAACAAGCAGTATACATATATATCAAGGCAGGCGCTCAGGTACAGTCTCGTTCAGCAGATGGGATGGGACAAGACTCCGGTGGATGCTAAAAGCGGAGTAGTGCAGTTCGCACCATCTGCAACGATAGCGGAATTTCCGGAGATTGATCTGTTCGGATACATGAAAACCACGGCCAAAGACGACAAGCAGAGCGGCGGCGCATCGACCAGAAATGCCGTGGCAAGGCTGAGCAATGCGATATCGCTTGAACCGTACCAGAGCGATCTTGACTTTCTGACAAATATGGGGCTGGCATCCAGGATCGATGCGGACAACGGAATAGCTCAGAGCGAGATACACCGCACATATTACAGATATACGGTATCCGTGGATCTGGAACGTGTCGGCATAGACGGGGATATCGAGATCAGCAGTGAGGAAAAGGCAGAGCGCGTAAAAGCCCTGCTGGACGGTATCCGGTACCTTTACAGAGATATAAAAGGTCGCAGGGAGGATCTGAGTCCGGTATTCATTATCGGCGGAGTGTACGAGAGAAAGAATCCGTTCTTTGAGAACAAGGTGAAAATCGAAAAAAACAGACTCAGTGTTGAGATGATAAAAGAACTCACAGATTCGGACAGCAGCATCGGGGAAAATACATTCGCAGGTGTTGTCTCTGAAATGTTCGATAACGATAAAGAGATAAAGGACATTCTAGGGGCGGAGACCATAGGAGATGTGTTCGGGCACATCAAAGAGGAAGTGGACAGATACTATGGATAGGGCAATAAGGATACAGTGTTACCAGGAACTTGCTAATTACCGTAAGCCAAGCAGCTTCATCATCAAGGAAACGTTCCCCCTGCCGCCATATTCAACAGTCCTGGGAATGATACATGCAGCATGCGGTTTTAAGGAATTCCATCCGATGAAGCTGAGCATACAGGGAACGAACAATGGAACGGTATCAGAGCTTTATACGAGATATTCGTTTACTCCGGGGGGGAAATTCGATAAAGCGCGACATCAGATATGCATAAAGGATGGCAAAGAATATGGCATTTTCAAAGGTATAGCCAACGTGGAACTGATATGTGAAAACAGGATGGTCATACATGTCGTGCCGTCTGATGATGATTTCGATACGGTGTATCATGCCTTGTGCAGACCTCAGCGTTATCCTTCAATGGGCCGATATGAGGACATGCTCGATATAGAGCGTGTAGATATCGTCGGACTGGAAAAAAGTGACGAGGCTTTCACGGAAATGGATATATATGTGCCTGTTGATTCGGATGCAGATACAGAGGGGACAATGACAACTGTATACACATTGACGAAAGAGTACGAGATAACGAAGAAAGGACTAAGGCGCTGGAAAGCTGAAGGTGGCAAGATCAAAGCTAAACTTTTTCCAGCAAATAAGTCGATAGGAAATGTGTATGTGGATGATTTTTCAGATCATGGAACAGTAGTTGTGCTGGCATAACTGTATGATCCGGAAATGAGTCATGTATAGAAGTCAGAACCGCAGGCAACTTCTGAAAGGAGGTCGGGGATCATATGGAGTATTATGCAAAATCAGAAGAACGGAGCATTACCGGCAAGGAGAAAGACACTTTTTTGAAATCAGTGCGTGAGCTTAAGGAAGTATTGCATGGCGAACTGGCTGACTGGGAACTTGCTGCGATAGATAATGCAGCTCAGAAAGTGAAAGCCGGAAAAAACGGGCCGCAGAAACTGTTAAAAGATCACCTTGATGAAACAGTGAAATGTGCTGAAGGATTCTTTGTCGACCATGGAAAATATTTTTCGGAAAAAGAAATAAAACTGATCATAGCGGCCTGCAGATATCATGATATAGGCAAGGCAAACGAAGTTTTTCAGGATAGGATTACTGATAACGAGAAATTGAAGGGCGTGCGGCAGATGCCGCATGGTCACCTGAGTGCACTGTCGGTTTCGTGGAATGATTTCAAGGATATAGATGAGCGCTTCACGGAGGATGATTTCAAGGTGTTCATTACTGCTGTTTATCATCACCACACAAGAGATGATGAATATAAAGCTAAAGATATTAATGGGTATGCGGAAAAATATTACAACAAATCCGTCAGAGAGTTCCTTGATGACGATAAGTGGGAGTTTTCTGTTGGAAACATTCGGAAGGTCATATTCAGATTGAATCAGCAATGCCGGAATTCAGATGTAGATGATGAAATATGGCGCGAGTATATCCTGGTGAAGGGTATGCTGAACAAATTTGACTGGTCCGTGAGCGCCGGGTACAGTGAAGCGGAGCAGCATCCCGATCTGATAGAAAAGAAGCTGAAATCAAGTATCGAAAAAAGCCTGGACGGTAATCTTAGACCAGCGCAGGAATACATGCGTGAGCATTCTGAGGATAACCTGGTAGTGATAGCACCGACAGGATCCGGTAAAACAGAAGCGGCGCTTTTATGGCTCGATGGCGAAAAAGGTTTTTACACGCTTCCGATGATGGTCTCGTCTGATGCGATATACGACAGGATACGTGAACGATATGAGTATAAAGAGGCGGCGCTTCTGCACTCGGGCAGCATGAAGAAATTCCTCAAAGAATCCTCTGAAAAGGGCGATGGCTACAGCCGCTATGAAAAGGCGAAGCTTCTGTCCGCACCATTGACAGTATGCACGGTGGATCAGCTGTTCAAATTCTCGTATAAAGCCGCAGGCACTGAAATATTTGCGGCGACGCTCAAATATTCAAAGGTGGTAATCGACGAGATACAGTCGTATTCTCCGCGCGTAGTTGCAGCGCTGATATACGGGCTAAAAACAATATCAGAGATGGGCGGGCGGTTTGCGATAATAACAGCGACTTTCCCGCCGGTGCTGAAAAAACTTATGGAAGAGCACGGACTGCGCTTTGGTGAAGAGTGCTATCTGCAGGATTTTTCAGGTGAATCAGAGCTGAAGAGGCATATCGTATCTGTGACAGACGGTGAAATGGATATCAATGAGATACTGGAAAGCGCACACGGCAGGAAAGTGCTTGTGATATGCAATACAGTGCGCAAAGCCCAGAGGGTCTATGACTCGCTGCGAGAAATGAATAGCAATGTAAAGCTGCTGCACGCAGGTTTTATCAGAAAGCATCGTGACTTGCTTGAGAAAAGCATAATGGACTTTTCTGTGCAGGAAGGCGCGGAAGGCATCTGGGTGACTACGCAGATCGTGGAGGCCAGTCTCGATATAGATTTTGATATTTTGTATACGGAGATGTGCCCGATCGACAGCCTGCTGCAGCGCATGGGCCGCTGCAACCGTTCTGGCAGATACTTCCCTGAACATCCTAATATCATAGTGCATGATACGAAAAACGGCAGAAAAACGATATACGACGAGGTGATCTATGACGAGTCACTGCACTGTATCAGAAAAATTACCGGCGAGGTGCTTTCCGAGAAAATGAAAACAGAATGCGTGAACGAAGTTTATGGTTCGCCCGAAATAGAAAACAGCAATTATTATAAAGAAATAAAGGATATGCTCCGACATTTCGAAACTATATTATTTGCTGAATACAGCAAAAGTGAAGCGGATGACAGCTTTCGAAAGATAAGAAACACGACTGTTATGCCTGACAGCATATACCAGAAGGAACATGAAATGATACGTGTATGTAGCAATATTTTGTGTGGTGCGAATATAGGTACAGAAATAAAAGCTGTACTCAACTCAAAGCTGGATGCGCTTACTCTCAATGTAGCCTCGTATGACAAGAGGTACAGGAACGCGATGGATAAAGAGCCGATCAAGGGGACTTTCATACACAGGATAGATGAAAATTGCGCTGAATACGATTTCGATGAGGAAACGCTGAGTGGTAAAGGCCTCTTCATCAAGGCTGAAGAACAGCAGGAAACGTTTATGATATGCTGATCTGCAGGAGAGTTGCTTATGGAAGAAAGAATCACAGGAATGATGATATATTATCATTTTGTCTGTAAGAGAAAGCTGTGGTATTTTTGCCACGAGATAAACATGGAGAATGAAAATGAAGATGTGATGCTTGGAAAACTGCTGGATGAAAACAGTTACAGGCGTGATGAAAAACATATAAACATAGACAATGTGATAAATATAGATTTCATAAAAGGACACCGTGAACTGCATGAAATAAAAAAGAGCAGATCGATAGAGGAAGCGGGGATCTGGCAGGTCAAATATTATCTGTACTATCTTGCACAGCGAGGGCTTAGAGATATGAAAGCAAGGATAGATTATCCTCTGCTGAAACAGAATCTGACTGTAGAACTGCTGTCTGAGGATGAACATGAACTCGAATGCATCATTGAAGAGATCAATAGGGTAAGGAAGCAGGAAATCCCACCTGATTTTTGCGAGAAAAAAATATGTCGAAAGTGTGCATACCATGATCTGTGCTTTATTTGACCGGAAAGGAGGACCTGATGAAACAGAGTTTTTATGTCTACAGCAGTGGAGATCTGAAGCGTAAAGACAACACACTGCAGTTTACGACATATGAAGGAGAAAAACGTGACATGCCGGTTGAACGTATTTCTGATATATATGTCATGTCGGAGATGACGTTCAATACGAATTTTATCAATTATATATCAAAGTACGGGATACCGATGCATTTCTTCAATCACTACAGTTTCTATACAGGGAGCTACTACCCTAGAGAAAGTCTGCTGGCAGGACAGATGCTGGTCAGACAGGTGGAACATTACACGGATGACAGTAAGCGGCTCGTGATCGCCAGGAAATTCATAGAAGCCGCGGCAGACAATATATATCGTAATTTGCGCTATTATAACGGAAGAGGAAAAGATGTATCGCTTTACATGAGAGAGATAGACAGCCTGAGGCGTGGGATATCGTCTGCGAAAAAGATCGATGAGCTCATGGGGATCGAAGGGAATATACGCAAAAGCTATTATTCGGCATGGAATATCATAGTGGATCAGGACATCCGGTTTGAAAAAAGAGTGATGCATCCGCCGGACAATATGATCAATTCACTGATTTCGTACGTGAATTCTTTGATATACACGAAGGCTTTAAGTGAAATATATAAAACTCAGCTCGATCCGACGATAAGCTATCTGCATGAACCGGGAGTGCGCAGGTATTCGCTTTGCCTGGATCTGACCGAGGTCTTCAAGCCTCTGATAGGTGACCGGTTGATTTTTTCGCTCCTGAACAGGAGGCAGATAACAGAGGGCAGCTTTACAAAAGAACTAAACTTCATGCATCTGAAGCAGGATGCCTCGAGGCTGATAGTTTCTGAGTTTGAAAACCGGCTGAAGAAGACGATCATGCACAGGGAGCTCGGGCGGAAAGTTTCGTATCAGTATCTGATGCGTCTGGAAGCTTACAAGCTGATAAAGCATCTGATCGGTGAAAAAGAGTATGAAGGGTTCAGAATATGGTGGTGAAAAATGTATATTGTGCTGGTATATGATATAAGCAAGACGGATAACGGGCAGAAGAGGTGGTCGCGCATATTCAAGATATGCAAAAAATATCTGACGCATATCCAGAATTCGGTTTTTGAAGGCGAGCTGTCAAAGGTCCAGCTGGAAAAGCTCAGGCAGGAACTGAAGCCGCATGTTGACACCTCGCTGGACTCGATAATACTGTTCAAAAGCCGGCAGGAAAGATGGCTGGACAAGGAATTCTGGGGCATCGAAGATGACAAGACCAGTTTCTTAATTTGATCATTTACCTTTGTCGACTCCTGATAATGCAAAAAACGTAGCCAGTCGACAAACCCTGAAAAGCACACACTCCGGCAGCTTTTACCGTGATTTTCGCATACCAGTGAAGGCCAGGAAAATTTATTAATCAAGAGGTGGACAAAACATAGCTGGGAAGTACTATAATTAGAGAGGTTGAAGAGTACGGGGATTTAATAGATACATTGTGGAATGTAAAGGCACTTTCATGCAAAAATAACGAAATTTTCTTCTTGATTTAATAGATACATTGTGGAATGTAAAGCAGCTTCTTCCGTGCCGATCTGGTACGCGATCTGCTCGATTTAATAGATACATTGTGGAATGTAAAGCGGCGATTATCAATGAGGGCGCGTTCGTGGACAAGATTTAATAGATACATTGTGGAATGTAAAGGCGGCTTTGACGTATTTTTCAAAGCACCTGCCGAGCGATTTAATAGATACATTGTGGAATGTAAAGTTTGTTGCGGCGTTGTCGGTTTGCTTTCCACTTTTCAGATTTAATAGATACATTGTGGAATGTAAAGCCTCTTTTATTTCCGGCAGGCCGGCGATAGATGTCAGATTTAATAGATACATTGTGGAATGTAAAGTAGATTTCAGAGAGTTTGACACGCAAGTGTTCAAGGGATTTAATAGATACATTGTGGAATGTAAAGGCACTGAAAAAAATGCTAAAAGACATTAAGGGCGGCAGATTTAATAGATACATTGTGGAATGTAAAGTAAAAGAAAACATCGATACGGAGAGCCCTCTGGGCAGATTTAATAGATACATTGTGGAATGTAAAGACAGCAGCGGCCGGTTTTGGTGTCGTCATAAATAGAGATTTAATAGATACATTGTGGAATGTAAAGGCGTTCCGGTTGCCGGCGTTCCCTGGATCACGTGCCAGATTTAATAGATACATTGTGGAATGTAAAGTTTGTTGCGGCGTTGTCGGTTTGCTTTCCACTTTTCAGATTTAATAGATACATTGTGGAATGTAAAGTGGAAAAATATGCACGCGGAATAAATTCGGGGAAAAGATTTAATAGATACATTGTGGAATGTAAAGCTGCAGCGATGACCAGCGTTGCAACGACGCATATTGATTTAATAGATACATTGTGGAATGTAAAGCTGAAAGACAAATTTATTTGATCTTCGAACCTCGTGCAGATTTAATAGATACATTGTGGAATGTAAAGGCGGAAAACTGGCGCGTGTGCGCAGGAAAGCACGAGATTTAATAGATACATTGTGGAATGTAAAGTTTTTCTGCAGCTGCGCGATGATGTTTCCGGCTGTAGATTTAATAGATACATTGTGGAATGTAAAGGCTGTACCGTCTTCTGATGCTACAGCATTAAAATCGATTTAATAGATACATTGTGGAATGTAAAGGCAGATCGCCATGATAGCGTCCGTGGTGATATTCATGATTTAATAGATACATTGTGGAATGTAAAGAAGAGGAGATGATCGAACCGGGAACAGAGCAACTGAAGATTTAATAGATACATTGTGGAATGTAAAGTCAGAATTTAAAATGATCGTGTATGGTCCGTGCGTAAGATTTAATAGATACATTGTGGAATGTAAAGAAGAGGAGATGATCGAACCGGGAACAGAGCAACTGAGATTTAATAGATACATTGTGGAATGTAAAGGTCGTCACGAACCGTCATTCCCGCAAGCCAGTTTAAGATTTAATAGATACATTGTGGAATGTAAAGGCAATAACGGTCCTTGTGTTTTCGAATGCAATACAGATTTAATAGATACATTGTGGAATGTAAAGGTTTTTCGATAGTCACAGATCCGGTGCCGTTTGCGGATTTAATAGATACATTGTGGAATGTAAAGCCGCCCCAAGCGAGCAGAAAGAAGAGCATCATCACCGATTTAATAGATACATTGTGGAATGTAAAGCAGATCCTGAACGACATTTGCGTTGATCAGAGCTCTGGATTTAATAGATACATTGTGGAATGTAAAGGCTTCGGCAGCGGATCATAGACATATTCGTTATTGGATTTAATAGATACATTGTGGAATGTAAAGAGAATGACATCGTAACGCGCGAGGGCAGAAACTACGATTTAATAGATACATTGTGGAATGTAAAGCACTGTTTTTGCTACGATGCATTCAGTGCGGTATTCGCGATTTAATAGATACATTGTGGAATGTAAAGGAGGGCGCGTCCGCAAATGATGAGCTGATAGGGTTCAGATTTAATAGATACATTGTGGAATGTAAAGAGACCCAGAACGGAGTAAATCATCTGATCTGTCTCGGGATTTAATAGATACATTGTGGAATGTAAAGTCATCCGGCAGCACGGACTGGAATGTAGAACACTACGGATTTAATAGATACATTGTGGAATGTAAAGGTTAAAAATCGTGAAATTTTTGCGCAAGGTACTGACGATTTAATAGATACATTGTGGAATGTAAAGAATGGTGTTTCTGATTTTTATGTTTTGTTGATTCCTGGATTTAATAGATACATTGTGGAATGTAAAGTTCTTTATCTTATGTCATTATTATAGCAAAAGGTATAGATTTAATAGATACATTGTGGAATGTAAAGAACGATGTAGCATGTACGACAATCGACGGAGACAAGATTTAATAGATACATTGTGGAATGTAAAGTAACAAGACCATGCTCAGTAAATGACTTAGTGAAGCGATTTAATAGATACATTGTGGAATGTAAAATGGCATATGGACGAAAGTCGGAAACACTTATTGATTAAGAGGTAAACAAAACACAGCCTGGAAGTGTTATAATTAGAGAGTTTGAAGAGGTTGGGGATTTAACAGTTACATCATAGAATGCAGAGACCTTTCAATTTATCTGTAACTTAAATTGAGGCTCTTTGATTTTGTGTAGAATACATTGTTTTTTAGTCTCAATACACAAACGCATTCTAGTCTGTGTATTTACAAAAGGATTTATTTTTTATTACACACAAATATAGAAAATATTGGATAAAAATGCGTTTTTGGCGCGTTTTTGATGTAATTTTTGATATATTATAGAAAATCGTGTGTAACTATTTTTGAAAGATCGCATATCATACACATTTTTAAGAGCGTTTGTGCAGGTATTTTTAAATGTGGCGGATAATACACAGATTTCGGGATTATACTGCGTCCACAAGTTCTGATACAACTTATGCAGTATGTGACTTTGGGATTTTTCCAGGCTATATCATTTTATCATTCTGATTTATAGTTCTGATCCAGATCGCTGTGAGTAACAGTCGTACATCACAGAAGTAAGTAGCCGTGCATCACAGAAATAAGAGGTGATCATGAAACGCGGAGGTGAGCCAAAATTATATAATTCGGTTTTCGATTGAAGCTTTTCGAGTTTGATAGTAAAATAAAAGCAGTCGATCGGCAGGAGCTTCCAGGCTGTCGTACATTTGCGTAAAAACAGGCAACAAGATGGATGATCTCATACTGTCCGTAAGGGGGTAAGGGATATTAACCATATTTATATTGTAATAGAAAAGAGGAGAAAATCATGGATCTGCTTGAAATAATGAGAAACCGCCGCAGTGTCAGGAAGTACACAGGCGAGCGTATAGATGATGAAAAGATAGAGAAAGTGCTTCAGGCCGGGATGCTTTCAGCATCGAGTAAGGGTCGCCGCCCATGGGAATTTATCGTGGTAAGAAGCAAGGAGACGCTGGAAAAGATGGCGCATTCCAGAGTGGCAGGTGCTGCCATGCTAAAAGGTGCAGATACGGCGATCGCAGTGATCGCTGATCCGGAAAAATGCGATGTCTGGGTCGAAGACTGCTCGATCGTGATGGCGAACATGCACCTGATGGCGGACAGTTTGGGGCTCGGCAGCTGCTGGATACAGGGGCGTTTGAGAATGGCATCAGATCAGCCGCCCGAAACGACTGAGAAATATCTCAGAAAACTGCTGGGATTCCCGGAAAGTTACCGGTTGGAAGCAATGCTGTCGCTTGGGGTGCCCGCATCGCATCCGGCACCGTATGATCTGCAGACCATCACTTCAGAAATGGCCGGCAAAATACACAGAGAGGTTTACTGAGCGGCCCGTGTCATCGCGCGGGTCTAGGTCAAGTCTGCGGGCTCACGCCTGTAGGCAAGCACTTGTATTCGCGCCCGCATACACAGCTGTGAAACTCGCAAAACACACTATCACACGTTAATCAGCACATATCAAGGATAACACGACGATACATGGACAGAAACAGGATACTAAAATCATATTACGGATTTGACACCTTCAAGGAAGGCCAGGCAGAGGTCATCGACAGCATCATGGCGGGCAGGGACGTCATGTGCATAATGCCGACGGGAGCCGGCAAGTCGGTCTGCTATCAGATCCCGGCACTCATGCAAAACGGCACGACGCTGGTCGTCTCGCCCCTCATATCGCTGATGAAGGATCAGGTCAGTGCGCTGTCACAGATGGATATAAAGGCGGCATACATCAACAGCTCCATGACCTCGCAGGAATACGGCAGGACGCTTTCAGCCATGAGCAGAGGCCTTTACAGGATAGTCTATGTCGCCCCGGAAAGACTGCACTCCGAGACCTTTGCAGAAATATGCAGAGAAATAGACATACCGTTCATCGCAGTGGATGAAGCCCACTGCATATCGCAGTGGGGCCAGGATTTCAGGCCCAGCTACCTCAGGATCGCGGAATTCGTCAGAGAACTGCCGGGCAGACCGGTTATCGGAGCATTTACAGCAACAGCCACCCCGGACGTGAAAGAAGACATAAAAACACTGCTCGAGCTGGACGAGCCGTTTTGCATAACGACCAGCTTCGACAGACCGAACCTGTCATTCACCGTGATACACCCTGACAACAAAGAACGGCAGCTCCTGAAGACCCTTGCAAAGCGCAGGGGGCAGACAGGCATAATCTACTGCACGAAGCGAAAGGACGTGGAGTCAGTCTGCGAACTACTGGAGTCCAAAGGCTTCGAGGCAACGAGATACCACGCAGGACTTTCCGACGAGGAACGAATCGCTAATCAGGACGATTTCATATACGACCGGCGAAAGATCATGGTCGCGACGAATGCATTCGGGATGGGCATCGACAAATCCGACGTTTCATTCGTGATACACTACAGCATGCCAAAGAACATCGAAAGCTACTATCAGGAAGCCGGCAGAGCCGGACGTGACGGCAGCAGAGCGGACTGCATACTTTTTTATTCACCTGGCGACGTGAACACGATAAAGTTTTTTATAGAAAATCCGGCGCAGAACGACGAGCTGAGCGATGATGAGATCGCGGAGATCAAGGAAAAAGACTACGAACGACTTAGGCAGATGGTGTTTTTTTCGACGACCAGAGACTGCCTGAGGGAGTTCATACTGAGATATTTCGGCGAGAAAGCGCCGCACTACTGCGGCAACTGCTCGAACTGCCTGACAGAATTCGAAAAGGTAGACTACACCGTGCCGGCGCAGATGATACTGTCGTGCATCTACCGCTGCGAGGAAAGATACGGCGTGATGATGATCGCTGACATCCTCAGGGGCAGCCGTAACCAGCGCGTGCTTTCGGCGGGGCTGGACAGACTGTCGACGTACGGGCTGCTGGCGGACACTCCGGTCAAGCGGATACGGCAGATGACGGATGCGCTGATAAGCGACGGGTTCCTGCGGGTCGATGACGGCGAATATCCTGTGCTCAGACTCACTGCAAAGTCTGCAGAGCTCCTGCGTGGTCAGGTCAGGGTCGAGACGGAGTTTGTGAAAGAATTCGCCGAGATACAGAGCGGACCGGCAGGCAGTCCGGGAGCAGGTGGACAGCCGGACGAGGTGCTTCTTGCAAAGCTCAAGAAACTGCGCCTTCAGATCGCCAGGACGAGCAGCGTGCCTGCATACGTCATATTCACGGACGCTTCGCTTACAGAAATGTGCATGTATATGCCGCAGACGAAGGCTGAGCTCCTTTGTGTAAAGGGTGTCGGTGACGCGAAGGCAGACAGATACGGGGAGAAGTTCCTGGAGGTTATCAGAGCGCATATCGGCGAAAATGAGAGCGCATCACATTGACACGCACAAAAATACATGCAAAAACCTGACATATGTTTAACAATGTAAGTTGCAAATATGGGTAAAATTTAGTAAACTGGTCTAAGCTGGATCAAAAATGAGCATAATCTACTAACTGGCTAAAAGGGAGAAATCATATGATTTTTATGAATAAAGGGAAAGTGAAATTCACAGAGACGATCCTTCGAGACGCGCATCAGTCGCTGATGGCGACAAGGATGAGGACCTCTGATATGCTGCCGATAGCATCAGTGCTGGACGAGATCGGATACGACTCGGTCGAGTGCTGGGGCGGCGCGACCTTTGACGTGTGCATGAGATATCTCAACGAAGATCCGTGGGAGAGACTCAGGCTGCTGCGCAGGAGATTCCGCAAGACGAAGCTGCAGATGCTCCTCAGAGGGCAGAACCTGCTCGGCTACAATCATTATCCGGACGATGTCGTGGACGCATTCATACGAAAATCCGTGGACAACGGCATAGACATTTTCCGTATATTCGATGCATTCAACGATACGAGGAATCTCGAGAGATCAGTCAATGCCGCGAAACAGGAAGGCGCGCACGTGCAGATGGCGATGTCATATACTGTCGGTAAAAAATATACATTGAAATACTGGAAGAAGCTCGCGAAGGATTTCGAGGAAATGGGCGCAGATTCGATATGCATCAAGGACATGGCAGGGCTGCTTATGCCTTATGATGCAGAGAAGCTGATAAAGATGCTCAAGAAGACCGTCGATGTGCCTATACAGCTGCATTCGCACTGCACCAGCGGAGTGGCTCCGATGACCTATCTCAAGGCCATAGATGCCGGATGCGACGGCATAGACACAGCGCTTTCACCGCTGGCGATGGGTACGAGCCAGCCTGCGACGGAAGTTATGTTCAAGACGCTGGAAATGGCAGGCAGGAACGTCGAGCTCAACGAAAAGGCTATGATCAAAGCGACCGAATACTTCAGAGAGTTCCGCAGACATGCCGAACAGAAGGGCATGATCGACATCAAGATGATGGACGTCGATACGGAAACGCTCAGATATCAGGTTCCCGGGGGCATGCTCTCGAACCTGTACGTGCAGATGAAGGATCAGAACATGGAAGACAGATTTTCGGACGTGCTCAAAGAAATACCTAAAGTGCGTGAAGATCTCGGTGAACCGCCTCTCGTGACGCCGTCATCGCAGATCGTTGGAACACAGGCAGTGTTCAACATCATGACAGGCGAACGCTACAAGATGGTCAGCAAGCAGACGAAAGCCATCCTCAAGGGCGAGTACGGCAGGACGATAAGACCGTTCAACAAGGCGATACAGAAAAAAGTGCTTGACGGAGAGGAGCCTATCGACTGCAGGCCGGCAGATCTACTTGCACCGGAATTCTTCAACAAGAAGAAGGAGCTCGGAGACAAGGCGCCGACAGAAGAGATACTGCTGGCATATATACTGTTCCCGCAGTCCGCAGAAGCGTTTTTCGGACAGCAGAAGTTCTGATTTTCGGGCGGCAGAATGACGACGAGTGCCGGAGAACACAGGATAATACGGTAAAATCGACACGATCGTACTGTGATAAAACACTTGTTGTTTGAACAACGTTATGGTATTATATAAACAGAATTTGACAAATGAATAATTCCGAATAAGTGTTTCTAAGGCTTGTATAAATGCTATGGAGTGCTTATCGATGGGTTTGTATGGAAACGTGCAGGCCTCCCATTATGGAAAGGAATGATGTAAAGATAATAAAAAAAAGAATTTTCATTCCGGAAAATTCTTTTTTTATTCTGGATGTTCTGCAGGCAGATAAAAGTGCTGCATTACGTTGTATTACATATGTTCCTTTTTTTGTGGGATTTATGTAGTAAGTATGTTGATATAAACAGCAGCTGCTGTTTATCAGATATTATTTATTCATAAAACGGAGGTAAGTATGAAAAAGAGAATTTTATCAGTATTTCTTGTTCTTGCAGTGGCACTGTCCATGACAGCGATACTGGCAGGATGCGGAAGTGACAAGAAGGATGAAGCAGAGAGCAAGGGAACTATAATCCTTGCGACTACTACCAGCACTAAAGACAGCGGTCTTCTGGATGAGATCCTGCCTGTATTCGAGGAGGAATCAGGTTACTCTGTAGACGTTGTCTCTGTGGGTTCCGGAGAGGCGATGACGATGGGAGAAAACGGAGAGGCAGATGTGCTGCTGGTGCACTCGCCGGCTGCTGAAAAAGAGTATGTAGAAGGCGGACATGCAGATGAGGACGGAAGAATGGACGTAATGTACAATGACTTTGTTGTTGTAGGTCCGGAAGCAGATCCTGCAGCTATCGGTGAAAATGCAAAAGATGACGCTGTTGCAGCATTTACAGCTATAATGGAACAGCAGCAGACATTTGTATCAAGAGCTGATGAATCAGGAACACATAAAAAAGAATTATCCATCTGGGAGAAAGCAGGTCTGACGCCGTCAGGTGACTGGTATGTTGAGGCTGCAGCAGGAATGGGCGATGTCATCACTATGACAGATGAAAAAGCAGGATATACACTTTCAGACAGAGCTACATGGCTCAATGTAGGCGGAGACACTGCACTCAAGATCGTATGCGAAAAGGATCCAAGCGGGGTGCTGAACAACCAGTATGGAGTTATATGTGTGAACCCTGATAAAAACGAAAACATCAATCATGATGGAGCAAAGGCATTCCAGAAATGGATCGTTTCAAAGGAAACACAGAAGCTGATCGGTGAATACGGTGTTGAAGAATATGGACAGGCGCTGTTCGTGCCGAACGCTAAATAGCAGAAAAGGTTTGAAATATGGATACTATTGGACAGGGAATAGCAGAAGCGGTACGGCTGATTTTTTCTGCAGATTCTGAGATATTTGAAATAGTAGGATTATCGCTTTACGTTTCATTTTCGTCAGTGATCATAGCCGCTGTAGCTGGGATCCCTGCGGGTATACTGATAGGGACATATGATTTCAAAGCAAAAGGGATAATAGTCAGGCTCATATATACATTTATGAGCCTGCCTCCCGTTATAGCGGGACTTACGGTTTTTCTGATACTTATGAGAAGAGGACCATTAGGCAGTCTGCAGCTGAATTATACTGTTCCGGCGATGATAATAGCGCAGATCTGTCTCGTTGTGCCTATTATAACGGGGCTTACATATAATATGGTGAAAGAAAAGGCGCAGATAGTTGATTCTCTGGGAAAAACACTTGGCGCCGGAAAAGTGCAGCGCCTGAAGCTTTTGATTTATGAAATGCGTGTAGGAATAACGACCGCAGTTGTTACAGGGTTCGGAAGAGCGATCTCCGAGGTCGGAGCAGTGATGATCGTCGGAGGGAATATAAAGGGCAAGACGCGTGTTATGACTACATATATTTCAGAGCTTAAAGGCATGGGGAATTATGACAGAGCGATAGCCGTTGGAATGATACTGCTGACGATTTCTTTTATAATAAATGCACTGCTGTATCATTTTCAGGAACGGGAGAGCAGGTGACATAAATGCATGTGGTTTTTGATTCCTTAAAAAAAGAATTTGGAGATAAAGTCGTTCTGGATACAGGATACGGAGAGATAATGCATGGCAGGAGTACTGCGATCATAGGACCTAACGGGGCGGGAAAAAGTACGCTGCTTTCTGTGATAGCCGGTATACTGCCGCAAACATCAGGAACTGTTTATTATGACGGCAGTATTGCTTTTCCACAGAATGATGTAAGTATGGTTTTCCAGGCTCCGTATATGATATCGACTACTGTAGAAAAAAATATAATATACCCTTTGAAAATACGAGGCGTCGATAAACGGGAGCGTGAAAAAAGAGCGGAATTCCTTCTTGCGGAGCTGGGACTTGAGAAGCTGAGGAAGCAGCATGCCTGGAAGCTTTCCGGCGGTGAAAAGCAGAAAGTCGCACTTGCAAGAGCATTATCATTCAGGCCGAAGATGCTTCTTCTGGATGAACCGACTGCCAACATAGACCCGTATACGACATCAGAAATAGAAAATATGCTGGATTCTACACGTGCAAAGGAGGATACAACTGTTGTTATAGTAACACATAACCTTGCCCAGGCGGCCCGGATGTGCGACAGAGTGATAATGATGTATGCCGGGAATGTGATAGAGAGCGGAGAGTGTATGAGTATGCTTAAAAATCCATCAGATGATAAGACTCGCAGATTTGTTGAAGGTGAGATCCTGGTATAAACAGTTGTTTTTATACAGCAAATAAATATCATTGACATGTTTTCAGAAAATGCGTTATAATTCCGATATAGATACGAATACTGCTCCGATTCCCGCCAGACACAAGCTGCCGGCTGGAACGTCAGGGTCGTGAGAGCGATTTTGCGGCCTGCCATTGTGCAAAGGAGAACCTTTCATTTGAGGAAAAGTATTTTTCCGACGGGTTTCTGATGCACTTTTTTTATGCCTGATATCAGAACTCCGGATCATATGTTGTTGTTTGGGAGTCAGGAAGGAGTAAAAAATGAAAAGACTTAAGTTCGATAAAGTTAAATGCATAGGCTGTCAGCTGTGTGCGCAGGTCTGTTCCGCCTATAAGGAGGGCGAATACATACCTTCGAAAGCGAGGATAGCCATAGAGACATATTACGATAAAGGTGCGTTGAAATATGCGGACCATTTCTGCATACTCTGCGGCATATGTGCGAAGAACTGTCCGACAGGCGCAATAACCAAGGGCGAATATATCAGTGTAGATTTCGACAAGTGCACAGGCTGCGGCATATGCGCAGAAAAATGTCCTAAGAAAGTCGTAAGGATAAGAGACGACAAGGCGTATATATGTGATACATGCAAGGGCGATCCGAACTGTGTGAAGACATGTCCGCAGAACGCGCTGACTTTTGAATAGGCTTAGGAGGTATAAAAAGATGACTATGCTTGGATATCAGAACAATGTGCTGAGAATAAACTTAAAAGAAAAAACGGCCTCCACAGAGCCTCTCAGAATGGACTTTGCGAGGAAATACATAGGCTCGAAGGGCCTTGCCATAAGATATATGTATGAAGAGCTGGAGCCGGGTATCGATGCTCTGGGTGAAAAGAACAAGCTGTTCCTCACGACAGGCCCGCTTACGGGAACTCCCGTACCGTGCTCAGGCAAGCTGTCGGTAGCGGCAAAGTCGCCGGCGACCGGCACGATGAACGACTGCTCGATAGGCGGCCATGCCGGGATCAGGATAAAATTCGCAGGGTACGATATGATAATCTTCGAGGGCATATCGGAGGAACCGTGCTATGTCGTGATAGAAGATGACAAGGTCGAATTCCTGGATGCAGGAGATCTGTGGGGAATTGGCTCGCATGAAGCTGAGGCGATACTTGCCGAAAAATACGGTATAGAATACAGTATAATGTCGATAGGACCTGCAGGCGAGAAGCTGAGCAATATGGCGTGCATCAACTCCGATTACTACAGGCAGGCAGGAAGAGGCGGCATAGGTGCAGTAATGGGTTCCAAGAAAATGAAAGCGATCCTGATAAAGGGAACAAAGGGCGTCAAAGTAGCGAATATAGAGAAGACTACCGACAGGATACTCGAGATACTTCACGAAGACGTTCTGCAGGAAGATAATACTTTCGTGTATGATGCGGGAACAACTGCATTCCTGGAGGCCTGCGGAGATGGAGGCATCGTACCGTACAAGAACTTCTCAAGCGCCAATGATCCTGAATGGGAAAAGTACAACGGCGATGTGCTGATGCAGTACAGAGAGGGCAAGAGAGGCTGCGGCAGCTGCGGACTCGGATGCGGTAACTTCCTCAAGATAGGGAATGCTATATGCGAAGGTCCGGAATACGAGACTATCGCAGTGGCAGGGCCGAATGCAGGGATAACAGATCCTGAACATATCGTCAAATTCAATGAAGTGTGCGACAACATGGGACTCGATACAATAAGTACAGGAGATACGATAGTATGGGCCATGGAAATGACTGAAAAGGGCATATACGATTTCGGCATCAGGTTCGGAGAAGCCGAAAAGATGATAGAGATGGTCGAGCTCATAGCAAGACAGGAAGGCGTAGGTGCAGACCTTTGCAGGGGAACTAAGTACTGCTCCGAGAAATACGGCGGCACGGACTTCGCGATGCAGGTAAAAGGACTAGAATATCCTCAGTACGAGCCGCGCGGCTCATGGGGGATGTCGCTTGCATACGCAGTATCAGACAGAGGTGCCTGTCACATGAGAGCATATGCGCCTAACGTGGAAGTATTTGCTGCTGCAATGCCTCCATATACTTCAGAGGGAAAAGGACAGATGGTCTACGAGCTTGGTGAATTCAATGCAGTGAAATTCTCACTGTGCATCTGCGACTTCTGGGGAACGATCACTTACGAGATCATGGCTGAGATGCTGACAATGATCACAGGTGAGGAATGGACGCCTGAAGAGATGGGTGAGGTCGGAAGACGTGTGCTCAACATAGGCAGAGCGTTCAACCAGAGAGAGGGCTTCAACAGAGCCGATGACACTGTGCCTAAACGTGTCATCAGAGAGGCTCTCGGCGGAGAAGGTCCGGCTGCGGGACAGAAAATACCGCAGGAGGCGTTCGAAGATATGCTGGATCAGTATTATGAAGTCATGGGCTGGAACAAAGACGGCACGATGCCTGAGGAGCTCATACAGTCGATACTGTAAAGCGCAGGCGGCGTGTATTCCGGGAGTGTCAAGGAGTATCACTGAATGAAACAAAGCCGGCAGGTATATCGGTGCTTGCCGGTTTTGGTGTATTTAAAAATACGGATCCATGGTACAATAGAAATACCGCAAGGGTATAACCTTTATGTCGGCTGACGCCGACAAATATATGAAACACCGCAGGGGTGTAACCTGATGTCGATCTCCGATCGACAAATATATGAAACACCGCAAGGGTGTAACCTGATGTCGATCTCCGATCGACAAATATATGAAACACCAAAGGGGCGTAACCTTTATGTCGGCTGACGCCGACAAATATATGAAAGGAGGAGTTTATGAAAGTCACGATAACTCTCAGGGGTACCTTAAAAAAGTATTTCGGAGAAGACAAGGAGCGAGTGTATGAAGTGCCGGAAGGCTGCACTTGCGACGAGGCACTGCAGATAGCAGGTCTCAATTACAGGGAGATAAAAAATTTCGGTTTCGTTTCGATCAACAGCAAGAGAGTGATGATCTACGACGAGCTTCATGACGGAGATCTGCTGAAAGCATTTTCAAAGGTGTCCGGAGGCTGACAGGTGAAGGATTATGATAGAAGAAAAGAAATTGCAGAGGCGTTATGAGCGCAACAGCATGACCATAACGCCTGAAGAAAATAAACTGCTTCGTGCGAAAAAGGTATGCGTCGCAGGATGCGGAGGCCTTGGCGGCGGTGTGATCGAAGGTCTTGTAAGGATCGGTGTCGGTACTGTCAGAGCGATAGACGGAGATGTGTTCGACGAGACAAATCTGAACAGGCAGGTACTTTCAAACGAATGCAATCTCGGCAGGAGCAAGGCTGAGGAGGCGGCTCTCCAGATGAAGCTGATAAATTCAGAGGTCAGGATAGAGCCGGTATATGCATTCATAGATGAAAGCAACGCTGCAGAGCTGATCCGCGGTTTTGACGCAGTGGTCGATGCACTGGATAACATATCCTCGAGAAAGATCCTCGAGCGAGCGTGTGAAGCGGAAAACATACCCCTTGTTCACGGTGCGATAGCAGGCTGGAACGGGCAGGTATCAGTGGTGATGCCGGGTGACCGGACTCTGGCTGCAGTATATGAAGGTGAAGAGGAGAAAGGCGAGGAAGTTCTGACGGGAAATCCGTATTTCACACCGGCAGTGGTCTCGGCCATCGAGGTCGCAGAGACGGTGAAGCTGCTTCTGGCCAGAGAAGGAAGCCTTATAAGCAGGATGCTCACCATAGATCTGCTGCACCATGAATACGAGACAATAGATTTTGGAGAGTAACGATGAGGATCATAATGATAAAAGGCTTCTCTAAAACCGGGAAGACGACCACAGTGGAACTGCTGATAAGAGAGCTTAGAAGAAGAGGATACTCGGTAGGCACGATAAAGGATATCCATTATGAAGACTATCGTGCCGATGTGCCGGGGACGGATACTTTCAGGCACAGGGAGAGCGGTGCATACCGGGTCACAGCGCTCGGTCCGCGAGATACTGCGATAATGATGGACAGCAGGATGGATCCTGAGGCGATACTCAAATATTACAAAGAAGATTTCATCGTCCTGGAAGGCGACTGCGGGATCAAATGCCCGACGATCATCACAGGCAGGACTGAAGATGATATCGACCGGAGAATGTGCGGCGAGGCGATCGCGATATCCGGAGTCATCGCCGGCAAAAAGCGGGAATACAGAGGACTTCCCGTCATAGATGCGAGAAAGGAAGTGGAAAGATTGGCTGATATGGTGGAAAAAGCGACAGAAAAATACCAGGAAGACATCGAAGTACAGCTGCTGATAGACGGCAAAGAGATCGGCATGGTGCCGTTCGTGCAGAAGACCATAGCGAATGTCGTGACAGGGGCGGTAAAGGCGCTCGACGGGTATGAGGACGGCAAAGAGATAGTGATAAAGATCGGATAATACACAGCCGGACGGGATCGACAGAGTCGAAGCCGTCATGAAAAACTGATCTGTAGAAAAAAGAGCTAGTCATATAGTATGTATATCAAATGCGAAAAGGAATGGAAAGATGCGTTTATTGAAAGTCGATAAGATAGAGGAGGCGCGCTGCAAGCTGCTGGAGGCAGCTGGTGAAAAGGTGCCGGATACTGAATGTACAGGTTTTATGGAAAGCTGCGGGCGTATACTGGCACAGGATATACCGGCGGCAGAAAACGTGCCGGGCTTCCGCAAGTCTACAGTCGATGGATATGCGGTCATGGCAAAAAATACGCAGGGAGTAACGGACAGTATACCTGTTTTTCTGGAAGTCGTCGGTGAGGTTTTGATGGGACAGTCACCGGGCATAGATATAAGAGACGGTCAGGCGGTATATGTGCCTACAGGCGGTATGCTGCCGGACGGTGCGGATGCCGTAGTGATGATCGAATATGTTGAAAAATTCGACGAGAACAGTATCGCAGTATATGATTCGGTGTCGCCGGGGAGAAACGTCATACTTGAAGGAGAAGACCTGGCAGACGGCGATGTATTCCTGAAAAAGGGCACTGTACTGAGACCGCAGGAAATCGGACTCATGCCTTCGGCCGGGATATCAGAGGTGCCGGTGTTCATGCCGTGGAGTATCTCCGTGATATCTACAGGAGATGAGATCGTCGCTGCCGGACAGGAAATGAAGAAAGGGCAGACACGCGATATAAATACGTATTCACTGTCTGCAGCTGCTGAAAAACACGGCTTCAGGATAACTGAGAAGACAGCTGTGAAAGATGGCAGAGAGTCTGTCAGAGAAGCGATACGGAAGGCTATGTCGTCGAGCGATGTCGTGCTTGTATCCGGCGGCAGTTCACAGGGAGAGAAGGATTTTACCGCAGAAGTTATGGACGAGCTTTCTGACGGCGGGGTCTTCACTCATGGAATTGCGATAAAACCCGGGAAACCTACGATAATAGGTTATGACAGTAAAAGCAGTACGATACTCGCAGGACTGCCGGGCCATCCCGTAGCCGCCCTTATGATATTCGAGCTGTTCATAGCCTGGCTCTACAGAAAACTGACAGGTCAGAAAGAACCGGTGAAGACAGCGGCACGCATGACAGAAAATATCGCGTCTGCAGGAGGCAAGGCTACATGCATACTGCTGGAACTCCGCGAGGGAGAAGACGGCATATATGATGCGATACCTGTTCTCGGCAGATCCGGGATAATGACGACGATGACGAGAGCGGACGGATATACAGTGACAGGAACAGATGCGGAGGGGCTCCGCGAGGGAGAGATCGTTGCAGTGACATTGTTCTAGGAAAGGGGCAGATACGAAATGAGCAGAAAAAGAAACCTGTATCTAAAGACGATCCCGGTAGAGGAAGCAAAAGAAAAGTATTTTGAACGCGTACGCGAGATAATACATCCGCAGAGCGAGACGATAAAGGTCATAGACAGTCTGGGACGTGTCACGAAGAAAGCGACATATGCCAGGTACAGTTCGCCGCTTTTCAACGCATCAGCCATGGACGGCATATCCGTAAAGGCTGGTGATACAGAAAGTGCATCGGAGACATCCCCTGTGATACTGAGAGAAGATCAGTATACTGTAGTAGATACGGGAGATCCCGTGCACGCACCGCATGATGCTGTGATAATGGCAGAAGACATAGTGGAGACCGAGGGTGGAGTCAGGATAACGGCATCGGCGTCACCGTGGCAGCATATAAGGCCTATCGGCGAGGATATCGTGGCAGGAGAAATGATCCTGCCGAGAAATCACAAGATCAGACCGATAGATATAGGTGTGCTGCTGTCTGCAGGAATACTGGAGATAGAAGTGATAAGAAAGCCGGCAGTTGCAGTTTTTCCTACCGGTACAGAGATCATAGAACCCGATGCAGAGATAGAAGAAGGCAGTATTATAGAATCGAACTCCAGGATGTTCGAAAACATGGTGACCGCACTGGGAGGTACTGCGCACAGATTTCCGGCTATAAAAGACGATTACGACGAGATACTGCACAAGGTCTCGGATGCTGCAGACAAATATGATATGGTGATCGTGAATGCGGGATCGAGCGCAGGGACCGAAGATTATACGGTGCACGTGCTCAGAGAGCTTGGAGAAGTGATAGTTCACGGCGTAGCTGTAAAGCCCGGCAAGCCGGTGATCCTGGCGATGGTGAAGGGCAAGCCGGTAATAGGACTGCCGGGATATCCGGTTTCAGCATATATCGGATTCGAAAATTTCGTTGAGCCGCTGCTCAATATTATGGGAAAACGCAGTGAAAGTCTGAACGAAAAAATAGATGCACATATATCAAAACGCCTCGTGTCCAGTCTGAAGCACAGGGAGTACGTCAGAGTAAAGGTCGGCAAGGTCGGAGACAAGTTCGTTGCAGCTCCGCTGGCCCGCGGTGCAGGCGCTGCGATGTCGCTGGTACGTGCAGACGGTTTCTGTGTCATAGAACAGAACAGCGAAGGTGTAGAAGCCGGAGAAAAAGTCGAGATCGAGCTTTACAGAAGCAGGCACGAAGTAGAAAACACAGTCGTGATAATAGGCAGCCACGATCTCATACTCGATGTCATCGCTGACATGGTGCCTGAAAAGCATACGGACATGTTCGTGTCGAGCACTCATGTGGGCAGCATGGGAGGACTGATGGCGCTGAAGCGAGGGGAAGCGCACATGGCCCCGATACATCTGCTCGATGAGACTACCGGAGAATATAACATTTCATATGTGAAAAGGATGTTCAGCGAACCGATGGCGCTGATAAAGGGTGTCAACAGGATACAGGGCATCATGGTCAAAAAAGGGAACCCTCTCGATATAAATGAGATAAAAGACCTCGCACGTGAAAGTGTGAGGTATGTCAATCGTCAGAGGGGAGCCGGAACGAGAGTTCTCCTGGACTACAAGCTGAAAGAGCAGGGGATCTCTGCAGATGATATATATGGCTATGATCGCGAGATGGCTACGCATATGGCAGTCGCCGCGGCTGTTGCAAGTGAAAGTGCAGATGCCGGTATGGGCGTGCTTTCTGCAGCGAATGCCATGGGGCTCGACTTCATGGAAGTAGCTTATGAGGAGTATGATTTTGCCATACCTGTGAAATACCTGGAACTTCCTCATGTGCAGGCTTTCATAGAGATATTAAAAAGCTCCGAGTTCAGGGAAGAACTGGAGCGGCTCGGCGGATACACAAGTGATGATTCCGGAAAAGTGATCCTTGTCTGATGGTCTAATTCGACAGGAACAGCGCCTTGACTGCGATCATGATGAAGAATACGATGATTCCGATAACGGCAGATTTCTTTTTGTCTGCGGTGAGCTTGCGTCCGATAATATAGCCTGCGAATCCGAGTATAAGAGCACCGATTATTGTAGTCATCTGGAACATATTTACATCCTTTCTGATAAACATCTGATAAATAGAAAAACCGATATGATAATTATATCGGTTTTTTTGTAAAATACAATGTTTAATTGTTTAAGTAAGGCTTGGTTGTGCTCTTTCAGCGTACGCTGCCGTCGATGCCGAGAGTCACTATTTCCACCGCGATGTCTTTGCCTGAAGCGGCGACGGCCTGTTTTACCGCGAACTCTATGCCTCCGCAGCAAGGGACTTCCATCCTCGTGACAGTCACGCTGCTGATATCGTTTTCACTGATTATCTGAGTCAGCTTCTCCGAGTAATCGATCATGTCGAGCTTCGGACATCCGATCAGTGTGATCTTTCCATCCATGAATTTTCGGTGAAAATCGCCGTATGCGTATGCGGAGCAGTCTGCAGCGATCAGCAGATCAGCTCCCCGGAAATACGGAGCATTCACCGGAGCCAGTTTGATCTGCACAGGCCAGTGTGTCAGCCTGCTCGAGATATCGCCGGCTTCGTCTTTGTGCGGCTCCTGCTTCTTCATCATGCCGTTGAATGCCTGAGAGAGACAGCCGCCCCCGTGATCGTGGGACTGCTTCTGCATGTGTTTCTTCTGCATGTTCGCTTTGACAGCCTCCTCGTCATATGCAGCGGCTTCGCGTTCTTCGAATGATATCGCATCGGCAGGACAGACCGGCAGGCAGTCGCCGAGGCCGTCGCAGTAGTCGTCGCGGAGCAGCTTTGCCTTTCCGCCGACCATTCCGATAGCGCCTTCGTGGCATGCTTCTGCGCAAAGGCCGCAGCCGTTGCACTTTTCTTCGTCTATACGTATTATTTTTCTTTTCATCTGACAGTTCTCCTTTGTATGTGATTTCCGATCCTCGGCGATGATACAGGCCGGGATCAAAACTGCATCTTCTGCATAAAAAAGCGTTGTTCATTTGCTTTTGTACCTGGATTTTAATATAATAATAGACACGTGTATGTTGCTGTTGCAACATAGGTTATGATTATTTATGAGGACGGGAGAGATTTAACGTGAATGATTTTTTGATTTTTGCATTTCTGTTTTTCATTGGAAGCTGTCTGGGGTGGTGCATGGAGCTCTTTTTCAGGCGTTTCATATCGAATAAAAATCCGGAAAGAGCGTGGATCAACCCGGGGTTCCTGACAGGACCGTACCTTCCGCTGTACGGGTTCGGGCTGTGGGGCATGTATGAGGTGTCGCGGCTGATAGAGCTGATGATGACAGGCATCATATATGTGGATGTGCTGATAATATTCGTCGTGATGGCAGTGGTGATGACGGTGATAGAGTACATAGCAGGACTCATATTCGTAAAAGGGATGAATGTGAAGCTCTGGGATTACACTGATGAAAAGCTCAACATACAGGGTGTCATATGTATCAAGTTCACAGCTATATGGGGAGCGCTGGGCACGGCGTACTTCTTCACGCTGAACAACCATGTGGAAAACTGGGTGGAATGGCTGTCGCATCATCTGACATTTTCGTTTTTTATCGGGATGTTTTTCGGAGTGTTCGCTGTGGACCTCGGCTACACGCTGCAGCTTTCTGCAAAGATAAGAAGATTTGCAGTAGAGAACGAGGTAGTTGTAAAGTACGAGGAACTCAAGCATTTCCTGCGTGAGCAGAGACTAGAGCTCAAGGAAAAGAACAGCTTCCTGCTGGCATTCAAGACGGACAGACCGTTCAGGGATCAGCTGCAGGGCTATTTTGAACAGAGACTGGAAACTAGGAAAAAGAAGCTCGAAGAAGCCAGAGATGATGTGAAGAACAAGCTTAAAAGGAAGGGTTGAAGAAAGTCGGAGACCTGTTAAGGAAAAAGGCTTGACACGAATATCGCGCTGATGTATACTGTCATGGTGCAATAAGGTGGAAACTATGAAAATAGATGAAATTACGCAGGCAAGCCTCCTGTACGATTTTTACGGACAGCTGCTTTCGAAGAGACAGAGCGAGGTAATGGAGCTTTACCATGAAGAGAACCTGTCGCTGGCGGAGATTGCGGCAGAGTTCGGGATAAGCAGGCAGGGTGTGCATGATGCATTGAAGAATGCAGAGAGAGCGCTGAGCGAGTATGAAGCGAAGCTTGGGCTGGTGGCGAAATTTCGCAGGAGCAGCGATGCAGTGCGTCAGATCGACAGCATGATCGACAGCACGATAGAACTGCTTGAGCGCGGCGGCGCGGGAAGTGCGGAAAAAGCTGCAGAAGATCTGAAAAAAGTAAAACATATAATAGATGAGTTGGAGGAATGATCCTATGGCATTTGAAGGATTATCGGAAAAACTGCAGGGCGTTTTCAAAGGACTCAAGGGAAAAGGAAGTCTGACGGAATCCGATATCAATACTGCGATGCGTGAGGTCAAGCTGGCGCTGCTGGAAGCTGATGTAAACTTCAAAGTTGTAAAGGAGTTCGTCGCAAGCGTCAAAGAGAAATCTCTCGGCAAGGAAGTTCTGGAGAGCCTTACCCCTGCGCAGCAGGTAATAAAAATAGTTAATGAAGAGCTGACAGAGCTCATGGGCGGAACGAACAGCAAGCTCACTTATTCACCTAAGGGATTTACGGTTTATATGATGGTGGGTCTGCAGGGTACAGGTAAGACCACTACCTGCGGAAAGCTTGCAAATTATCTCAAGAAGAACGGCAAGAAGCCTATGCTCTGTGCGTGCGACATATACAGACCGGCGGCTATAGATCAGCTGGAAGTCGTCGGAAAGACGGTTGATACACCGGTGTTCACGATGCGTGAGAGCAGAGAGCCGGAAAAGATAGCGCTTGCTGCCATGAAGGAAGCTGAGCGCCTGGGATGCAACGTGTTGATAGTCGATACGGCCGGACGTCTCCAGATCGACGAGGCGCTGATGGACGAGCTCGTTACGATAAAACAGGCTGTGAAGCCGCATGAGATACTGCTGGTAGTCGACGCACTGACCGGTCAGGATGCGGTGAACGCGGCAGAAGGCTTCAATGACAGACTCGGCATCGACGGCATTATCATGACGAAGATGGACGGTGACTCCAGAGGCGGTGCGGCGCTTTCAGCAAAAAAAGTGACAGGAAAGCCGATCAAGTTCGTAGGTATGGGAGAAAAGTTCGATGCGCTCGAGCCTTTCCATCCTGAGCGAATGGCGAGCAGGATACTGGGCATGGGAGATATGCTCTCTCTGATAGAAAAGGCTCAGGAGGACTACGACGAAAAAAAAGCCGCAGAGCTTGAGAAGAAGATAAGAAAGAACAAGTTCACTCTTGAGGACTTCCTCGAGCAGATGGGACAGATAAAGAAGATGGGCGGCATAGCGAAGATCCTGGATATGATGCCGGGAATCAACAGCAATGCCAAGAACAACATAAACATGGCAAAGAGCGAGCAGGAGTTCATGCAGATGGAGGCTATAATCCAGTCCATGACGAAAGCGGAGAGGGAGGATCCTTCGATACTCAATGCCAGCCGCAGAAGAAGGATCGCGGCGGGATCAGGCCAGCCTGTTTCCAAGATAAACCAGCTCGTGAAGCGCTACAACGATGCGAAAAAGATGATGAAGAGCTTTACGGGAAAAGGCGGAAACAGCCGATTAAATAAAATGTTCCGGGGATTTTAGATCTCTGTGAAATAAATAATAATACAGTCATGAATTTTTAGGAGGAAATAAAAATGGTTAAAATCAGACTTAAGAGAATGGGAGCTCACAAGAAGCCTTTCTATCGTGTAGTTGTTGCAGATATCAGATCACCTAGAGACGGCAGATTCATCGAAGAGATCGGATACTACAACCCGATGACAGAACCGGCAGATATCAAGATCGACGAAGAAAAAGCTAAGAAATGGTTAGGAAACGGAGCTCAGCCAACAAATACCGTGAAGACACTTTTCAAAAAGACCGGTATTTTATAGAAAGTGGTGAAATCAATGGCAGAATTGGTTAGTGCAATTGCAAAGTCACTAGTTGAACATCCGGAATCCGTTGAGGTTTCCGAGTCACAGTCCAATGGCACTACAGTCATACAGCTCAAGGTGGCTCCTGATGACATGGGAAAAGTCATCGGAAAGCAGGGCAGAATCGCCAAAGCTATTCGTACTGTCGTAAAAGCAGCGGCTACAAAAGCAAATATAAGAGTAGTAGTTGAAATAGTTCAATAGAGACAGATAAGGCACATGTATTACGTCAATATATGTGCCTGTGCTTTATTACACGCATGCTGACATGCATGCGCCATTATTTCGGGACAGGTGGATCCATATGGAAAAAATCAAAATCGGAAAGATAGTAAACACTGTGGGCCTTAAAGGCGAAGTCAAGGTCTACAATTATTCGGACAGTATAGAGATATATGAAACGATCGAATCTATATATGTAGAGGACAGGCTCACTGTCATAGAAAACGTCAGAGCTCAGAAGAACATGGTGATACTGAAACTTGAAGGCGCTGACGACAGGAATGCTGCGGAGGCGCTCAGAGGGAAGGAGCTGTATATAACGGAAGACGATCTTCCAGAGCTCCCGGAGGGCCAGTACTATGTGCGGGATCTGATAGGAATGAGTGTCACAGAGGAGGACGGAAATCTGCTGGGGCATGTTACCGATGTGCTTCAGAATACGGCACAGGATATATTTGAAGTTGAAAGTGAAAACGGAAAGAAGCTGCTGATACCAAAGGTAGATCAGTTCGTTTTGGATATAGATGCGGAAAAGAGGGAAATAACCGTAAGACTGATAGAAGGGATGCTTGATCTTTAGAAGTGAAAGCGGACTTTATGAGTTTCAGGGTCGTTTCGGGAGATTGTTATGAAAATAGATGTACTCACGCTCTTTCCTGAGATGTTCGTGCCTGTCACAGGCAGCAGCATACTGGGAAGAGCTGCGGAAAGCGGGATACTTGAGATAAATCTTACAGATATACGCGACTTCAGCAATGACAAACACAACAAAGCGGATGATTATCCGTTCGGCGGAGGCGGAGGCATGGTCATGATGGCAGATCCTGTCTTCGGTGCACTGGAGTCGGTGGAAGCGGAGCACAAAAAAGTGATATACATGTCTCCGCGAGGAAGGATACTGGATCAGGAGATGATACAGCAGTTTTCTTCGCTCGACGAGCTCGTGATACTCTGCGGGCATTACGAAGGGCTGGATCAGAGAGTGCTCGATCACTGGAGCATAGAAGAGGTCTCGATTGGCGATTACGTTCTAACCGGAGGCGAACTGCCGGCGATGGTTCTGATCGATTCCGTGGCGCGGCTGATACCTGGCGTGCTGGGCAATGAAAACTCGGCGATGGACGAATCGGTGTATTCGGGGCTGCTGGAGCACCCGCAGTATACGAAACCGAGGGAGTACAGAGGGCTGAATGTTCCCGAAGTGCTGGTAAGCGGAAATCATAAACTGATAGCTTTGTGGAAGTTCAGGCAGTCTCTTGAACTTACGAAAAAACGCAGGCCGGATCTTTTTGAAAAGTATGTGAATGAAAACAGAAATCTTTCAAAGGAAGAACAAAAAATACTGGAAGAAATAATGAAAACAGAAGGATAGCGCATTGCAAGCAGCAGACCTTTGGTGTAGAATAAAATAATGAAAATCAAACTCAGTAAGAAGACAAAAAAGGCAATATCTGTTTACATAGCGGCATTGCTTATACTATATATCGTTGTTGAAGTTTTACCTAAAGTGACGGACATCTTTGAGACCACGCAGGTGCTGGAACCGGGCACGCTAAAAGTTTCGTACGAGACTAAAGGATATTTTATAAAGGATGAATATATTGGCATAGCTCCTGAGTCCGGAAAAGTGCAGTATCTGGTGGGAAAGGGAACTGCAGTCAAAAAAGGGCATCCGGTGGTTTCGGTGGAGGCCGGTGAAAAAAGCAGTAAAGAATCCAGATTCAGCAAGTACACTGACAGGCTCAAAGGCTATGAAGGACTTTCAGAAGATTACAATGCGCCGATAAGCGGCGTGTTCAGTCTGACGATAGACGGCTACGAGGAATATTTCTCGATCGGAAACCTGGACAAGATAGAGCGCGACAAGGTCGAACAGCTGTCATACGGTTCGGTTTCACTGGAGCGTGATTCTGTTATAAAGGGCGAGCCTGTGTACAAAATCTCGGCAGATGACAAATGGTATGTGCTCTGCTGGGTGGGCAAGGATGTGGTAGAATCATATTCAGAGGGGCGAGGAGTATCGCTCGAGCTTCCCGAGGGCACTGTTGACGCGACTGTTTACAGTGTAAAGAAAGACGGCAGCGACTACAGAGTGGTGTTCTATCTGGATGTGTACTACAAGGCTTTCTGTGAAAGCAGAGCGGAGGACATGTCCATCGTTACGAGTGATAATGAAGGCCTTATAGTTTACAATAAATGTATAGTCGAGAAAGACGGCAACAAGGGTGTTTACGTCAAAGATAAAAACGGCGCATACATCTTTACAAGAGTAAAAATAATTTCGAGCGATGATAAGAAATCAGTGCTGGAGACATCGACGTTCTATGACGATGAAGGAAATCAGGTATACACCGTCGATGTATATGACGAGGTGCTCAAGCATCCGGCAGGCGCACTGAAGGAAGATCAGAAAAAAGAGAACTCTGAAAACGGCGGATGATCCAAAGAGGGGGATTAGCAATGGAAGACATAAGAGGAAATCTTGAGAAAGTCAGACAGCAGATAAGACAGTCCGCAGAAGGCTGCGGAAGATCGCAGGATGACGTCCTGCTGGTAGCTGTCAGCAAAACGAGGACTCCGGAAGAGATCAACATAGCGATAGAAGCCGGAGTGACTGATATAGGCGAGAACAAGGTCCAGGAGATAATGGACAAGTACGACGATATAAAGCCTGTGAGATGGCATATGATAGGGCATCTGCAGACGAACAAGGTGAAATATATCATAGACAAGGTCTCGATGATACATTCTGTCGATTCGTACAAGCTGGCTGCCGAGATAAACAAGCGTGCAGCGGCATGCGGTATCACGATGGATATACTGCTGCAGGTGAATTCTGCGCAGGAGGAAAGCAAGTTCGGCATATCCACGGAAGAGACAGAGGGTCTGATAATGCAGATACTCGACAGTTGTGAAAACATCAGGATAAGAGGTCTGATGTGCATCGCGCCTTATGCAGACGATCCCGAAGATATCAAAAAGTATTTCGACAGTGTGAAGGAGCAGTATGATCAGTTCAGCACTATCGATCATCCTAATCTTGATTTCAGATATCTGTCGATGGGAATGTCACACGACTTCCCGGTAGCGATAGAAGCCGGATCGAATCTTGTAAGAGTAGGAAGTGCGATATTCGGAGAAAGAGACTACAGTAAAGTTTAGGAGGTAAACATGAGCGTTATTGATAAAATTAAAGATCTGGTCGGTATCGAAGAAGAGTATGATGAGGACGATTTCGACGCAGAAGAGGAAGAATACGGATATGACCGCAAGACTGTAGAGACGAGAGCACCGCTCACTTCTCAGTCGAGATACGGCGGCAGCGACAATGTGGTGTCGATGCAGAACCGTACCGTAAAGGCTATAACGAGCACATTCAAGCTCATGGTCATAGAGCCTAAGGGATTCGACGAGTGTTCCAAGCTCGTTGACAGTCTCAAGAGCAGAAAGCCGATAATCGTGAACCTCGAAAAACTCGATGCAGATACTGCAAGAAAGATATTCGACTTCCTGGGCGGAGCGACGTATGCGCTCAACGGAAACGTCCAGAAGGTAGCAAACAATATCTTCGTTTTCGCTCCGGAGAATGTTTCGATATTCGCAGAGGGAGAGAACAAGCCGTACAGCTTTACAGGTGAGAACGCAGACGATATGAACCCTTGGAAGTAGGAGGACAAAATGATCAGACCGATAGACATTCAGGAAAAGGAATTCGGAAGAGCGGTAAGAGGATACAAAGAAGATGACGTGAATCAGTTTCTTGATGAGATAACAGTGGATCTGGAACGCCTTCTCAGTGAACTCAGGACTGTCAAAGAAGAAAACAGCAGGCTTGTCGAGGAGCTTGAGAGATACAGATCTTCGGAGAACACAGTAGTCGAGACTCTTGAAGCTGCAAAGGCGCTCATGTCCGATATTTCGGCGAGTGCGGAAAAGCGCGCGGATATACTGCTCAAAAACGCGGAGCTTGACGCCCAGCTCCTTCAGAAAGAGGCTAAAGACAATGCTGACAGGATAGCTGAAGAAAGCGAAGCGATGAAAAACAGATTCATCGATTTCCGCTCAAGATACAAGAAGCTACTCCAGTCGGAGCTGCAGCGGTTCGAATCTCTCAGCGGAGAGATGTTCCCTGAACTGGGGATCGATGACTTTGACGACCTGCCGGAGATGATGAATCCTGCTCCGGTACAGGAGGAGCCTGTGAAGGTGAGTCCGGAGACTACAAGGTATCCGGCGATGCGCAGACAGGCATCGGGACAGGAGACTCTGAGAAATGTCAAAAATCCAAAATATTAAAGGAGGAGGGGCGGTAACGCCCCGTTTTCTGTATATGGTTTATTATTTTATCGCTGCAGGCATAATCGTACTGGATCAGATCGTTAAATATGCGGTACTGACCGGCATGTATACGGGGCAGACGATACCTCTTGTCGAAAACGTGTTCCATCTCACATACGTTCAGAACCGCGGGGCGGCTTTCAGCATGTGGGAGCAGCAGTGGATCATACTGGTCGCTCTTCCGGCCGTCGTACTGGCTGCAGGGCTTGCTTCGATATGGATCAAGAGGACGAAATGGAGCAGAGTGACGCTCACTTCGGTCGCATTCATATGCGGCGGAGGCATAGGCAATCTGATAGACAGGATCGCACGCGGGCATGTGGTAGATATGTTTGATTGCAGGTTCATACCGGGGATCGATTTCCCGGTGTTCAATGTGGCGGACATCTTCATATGCGTGGGATGCGGACTGCTTCTTCTGGATGTCATTTTTCTGGAAGGAAAGAGGGCTGAGCAATGAGCATCATAGAAAATGAAAACCTGAAAGGTGAACAGAAGGTAGAGCTCACGGTCGCTGAAGAAATGAGCGGAAAACGTCTCGATTCAGTACTGGCAGGAATGATGCCGGAGTATTCGCGAAGCTTTATACAGAAGCTGTTCGAAAACGGAAGTATCACTGTCGGCGGCGATCCGTGCAGTGAAAAGAAGCGCAAGGCTGTCGCAGGTGATATCGTGGAAATAGCGATACCTCAGCCGGAGCGGCTTGAGGTCGAGGCTGAAGATATCCCGCTCGATATAGTATATGAAGATGATGAGCTGCTCGTTGTGGACAAACCTGCAGGCATGGTTGTCCACCCGGCTCCGGGAAACCATTCGGGAACACTGGTGAATGCGCTGATGTATCACTGCGGCGATGCGCTTTCATCGATAAACGGAGTGATACGTCCGGGCATAGTACACAGGATAGACAAGGATACGAGCGGTCTTCTGATGGTGGCAAAGACTGACAGAGCTCACAATGCGCTGTCTGCTCAGCTCGCAGAGCATTCGATAACGAGAAGGTACAAAGCTATAGTGTACAGCAATATAAAGGAAGACGAGGGTACTGTAGACAAGCCGATCGGGCGTGACCCCGGAAACCGGCTAAGGAATGCCGTCGTTTATACGAACTCCAAAAATGCGGTAACACATTATCGCGTGCTTGAGAGATTCGGCGGCTTTACACTTGTGGAAGCAGTCCTTGAGACGGGAAGGACTCACCAGATCAGAGTGCATATGGCGTATATCAGACACCCGCTGCTCGGCGATACGCTTTACGGCCCGGCAAAGAACAGATATGGTGCAAAGCGCCAGATGCTGCATGCCGGAGTCCTCGGATTTGTGCATCCTGTTACGGGCGAATACATGGAATTCAACAGCCCGCTGCCTCAGGATTTTGAAGACGTACTGGCGAAACTGAGAAAATGACGGCTGGTATATGTGAAAGGGAGATAAAGATGTCAAAGACAGTATTCAAACCGGGTACCATGCTCAACCCTGTGCCGGCTGTGATGGTATCATGCGGTGACGATACGGTGAACAATATAATCACGATAGCCTGGACCGGGATCATAAACTCGGATCCGCCGATAACATATGTGTCGGTGAGAAAATCAAGGTATTCACACGATATAATAGAAAGAACAGGCGAATTCGTGATAAACCTGACTACGGAAAAGCTGGCTTTTGCGGCTGATTACTGTGGAGTCAGGTCCGGTCGCGATGTGGATAAATTCAAAGAGATGAAGCTGACTGCTGCGGAGAGCAAAGAGGTCAGCTGTCCGTCGATAGAAGAATCGCCGGTGAATATAGAGTGCAGAGTGATGGAGATGAAGGAATATCCGACGCACGATATGTTCATTGCGGAGATAGTCAGTGTTTCGGTGGACGACAGCCTGATGGACGAAACAGGAAAGCTGTGTCTTGATGAGGCAGGCCTCGTAGCATACAACCACGGGCACTACTTTGCACTTCAGAAAAAGGAGATCGGCCGTTTCGGATATTCGGTGATGAAGCCGAAGACGCGAAAGCGCATAGAAGCGGAGAAACGCAGGAACTCCGGCAGGAAGCGACGAAGAAGATAAGGTCCGGTACCTGATTAGTCCCTGGCTCGCACCTGACTGTCAACCTGAAAATCAGATTTCAGCTGCTGAAGACAGTCTTCGCATACGTGGCCGGTTTTGAATGTCAGCATATCGCCGTAAATGCAGCCGCATAATGTACAAGACTTTTTCATAGTGCGCCCTCCTTTCTTAAGAGAATGGAACCTTGCGTGACTTCGTCGCTGCCTCTTGCCGGAGCTGTATTTAGAGTTTATTTAAACTGCACATGAAAAGCAAGCATAACTTGATATGAATGTAATATACACGCGGTTTGCTGTAATGTTCCGGACACTGGCGTTGCCGGATGATCCGTATGGTGAGGTTGAGGTATGCTGTCGTCTGATGTTTTAAGATCGCATAGAAGGAGCGTTTTGATCATGTATGACAAATTTGTTTTAAGGAACCTTGAAGAAGGGATCATAAGAGGTTATTCATGGCACCTTGAAGATCCGGAGAAGGTCATATGCATAGTTCATGGAATAGGAGAATACGGCGGAAGATTCGATCGGGTGGCGGAAGCTTTTCGCGATAAAAATATGGCAGTCTGTGCACTCGATCTGAGAGGGCACGGCGAGTCACTCGGCAAAAGAGGTGACTGCGCGCCCAGAAACAGTGTGCTGGACGATGTGAGCGAGCTTTTGAGATATGCAGAAGAAAAATATCCGGGAAAGCCGCTCGTACTTTATGGTCACAGCATGGGCGGCAATATAGTCCTCGACTACAGAGCGAGAGGCGAGATGAACGATCATCCGGCGGGATATATCATATCCGCACCGTGGGTCAGGCTCGTGCGGCCTGTACCGCCGCTGCTCTACAAAGCGGTCAAGCTGCTTTCCAGGATCGCACCGTCATTTACTATAGGTTCTGACATCAATGAAGCAAATCTGGGCAACCCGGAAAAAGTCAAGCCTTTCAAGGATAATCCGATGGTGCACAACAGGATATCAGCTCTGTGCGCCGTTGACGGATTTGACAAGGGTATCGGATTTGAGGATGGTACTGCAGAAGATGACCGGCGTGCTGCGAACATACCGACGCTGCTCATGCACGGCAGCCAAGACAGGATTTGTGATGTGAACGGCAGCAGACGTATCGCGGAGAGACTTCAGGCTCAGGGCGATGATCTGACGTATATCGAATGGGAAGGGCTGTTCCATGAGATCCACAACGGCAATGAGACCAGCACCGGAGATGAAGTGATAGCAGAGATGGCCGGATGGGCACAGGATCTGTGATGTACCGTTGATCCGTGCAGTGTGCATGACAGGTAAAAGTGACAGGGCGCGGTAAAATTCACGAAAACGGATAAAAAGCAAAGGCTGCAGCAGGGATACGATGAAAGTATCGCCTGTGATGCAGCCTTTTTATTGTATTACGGACGTGCCGGCAGTCTGTGGTGAGATCCTGTGAAGGACGCAACCGCCGGATGATATCATTCCGGCAGTCCGGGATTGACATAAAGCGTGCGGTTGTGTGTGAATATCACCATGCCGGGTTTCGCGCCGCCCGGTTTTTTCACGTACTTTATACGAGTGTAGTCGACCGGAACGTTTTCCGAATCAGAACCCTTGCTGTGGAAAGCAGCGATCGCAGCCGCTTCGAACAGGTCGTCTTCCGAGGCTTCTGCGCCGTTGAGGAGCAGTACGGTGTGGGAACCGGGTATGTCCTTTGTGTGGAACCACATGTCTGATGATGCGGCTTTCTTTGTTGTCAGCCAGTCGTTCTCCTTGTTGTTGCGCCCGACGAGAACTGTCTTTCCGGAAGATGTCGTGTAGCTGTACGGCTTTGGTCTGCTTTTTCCGGGCTGCTCGCGCCGGGTCTTCTTGTAGCGGATGAATCCGGAATCTATGAGCTCCTGTTTAAGAAGGTCGATCTCCTCGATAGTCCTGGTGCGTTCGAGATATGATGCGACGGATTCAAGATATTCGATCTCTCGCGATACTTCTTCGAGCTGTATTTTCTTTTCCTTTACAGCGGTTTTTGATTTGCCGTATTTCTTGTAAAAATTCTGCGCGTTCTTGGCAGGCGAATATTTAGGGTCCAGCGGTATAGTTACGGAGCTCCCGTCGTAGTAGCTGACGACTTCTACGGATCTGTCGCCCGGTTTAGGGACATGCAGGTTTGCCATCAGCAGTTCGCCGTAAAGCCTGTACTTTTCCGAGTTTTCGGCTTTGTACAGATCCTCGTTCAGGCGCTGGGTCTTGAGTCTGAGCTTGTCGAGATGCGTCTTTATCACACGCAGCAGATCATTCGAGCGCTGTTTTATCGTGTTTGAGGTCTCTCTGTGGCTGAAAAAATAGGCTGCGGCTTCGCTGAGTGTGCCGAAGTCAAGCCTTTTGCACGAACCCTCGAACGCGGAGAGCGATGTTATGTGAAAATCCACAGGCTTGCCGCTGTCGTCAGTATATATGACAGGGGACGCTTTGCCGCTGTCTATCGAATCTATTATTCCGCGCAGCTTCGTGTAGCATGAATGCGGGTTGCCGGAGGCTGCTATCGTCTCGGCCAGCGCAGGAGAGAGGCCCTGTATCCCTGAAAGCACGCTTCGCTCCGGCTGTGACTGTCCGGCTGTGAGACGTTCCATATCGGACTCTGTGATCTCGAGAAACGGTTTCTTTTCCTGAGCGGGCGGATACTGATAGAGCTTGCCCGGCAGCACCTGTCTGGCTCTGTTGACGTCTATCGACACATGCTTGATGCTGTCTATTATCCTTCCGCTCGCCATATCGATCAGCAGTACGTTGCTGTGCTTGCCCATTATCTCTATTATCAGTTTCTTGTTGACGGAAAATCCGAGCTCATTGACTGTTTCCATCAGTATTTCAATGATTCGGTCGTTCTGGTACTGCAGGATATCGGTTATCCTGGCGGCGCTCAGGTGCTTTCTGAGCACCATGCAGAAAACAGGCGGGTTCACGGGATTTTCAGGGGTCTTGTCCACCAGATATGCGGCGGAATGATTGCCTGCTGAGGATATGAAAAGCCGCTGCTTTCCCTGTTTTGTATGTATTATGAATAAAAGCTGCTCAGGCTGGGGCTGATATATTTTTTCTATTTTACCCATGGAGAGCCTGTCTCTGAATTCTTTTGCAGCTGCATATGTTACGATGCCGTCAAAGGACATATTTGTTTCCTCCTTGTGGATTTCATGTTATACTGGATAATAATATCATAGATAGAAAAGGAACGGGGCAAAAAATGATAAAAAGTATGACAGGGTTCGGACGTGGTGAATATTCAGATGGAAAGAGGAGCATAATCGCAGAGATCAAGACTGTGAATCACAGGTATTCTGACATAAACGTCAAAATGCCTAAACGCTACTCCTTTGCAGAAGAAAAAATAAAATCTGCAGTAAAGCAGAAGATAAAGCGCGGAAAGGCTGAGATCTCGATCATGGTGGAAAACCTGACCGAAGACGACATGACCGTAAAACTCAACACGCTGATCGCGAAGCAGTATATAGACAACCTCAATGAACTGAAAAGCACATACGGTCTCGACGGAGACGTAGATATAAAACTGATCGCATCGATGCCGGATGTCATGAAGGCGATACCGGAGGTGGACGATGAGGAAGAAGTGATAAAGGCGATGGTCGAGGCGGCATCGGCTGCTGCGGAAAGCCTGGATGCGATGCGTGCTGTCGAGGGTGAAAAACTCAAGGAGGATCTGCTGATGCGCGGTGAACTGATAAGAGATATAGTCAGGAATATAGAAGTGCGTGCGCCTCTCGTCGTGAAGGATTATACAGAGAAGCTGTACAACAGGATAAAAGAGCTCACAGAAGGAGCTGTGGATGTGCCTGAAGACAGGATACTGATGGAAGCTGCAGTCTTTGCAGATAAATCAAACATAACAGAAGAGCTAGTAAGACTTGACAGCCACATGATACAGCTCAGGAAGATACTTACGTCGGAAACGAGTCCTGTCGGCAAGAAGCTGGACTTCCTGGTACAGGAAATGAACAGAGAAGCAAATACCATAGGCTCAAAATCGAATGATATGCAGATCACATCGCTCATGCTGGAAACGAAGAGTGAGATCGAAAAAATAAGAGAACAGGTGCAGAATATAGAATAGTGACAGCATCAAAGTGCATGATACGATTTAGTTGCTGTATTTATTGTCTGAAGCGGAGCCGCATACGCAATTTTCTGAAAAAATGCGCGAGTTCGTTCCGATGAATGCGAAAATCAGGGCAACAATATTATGTTCCTAAAAATCTGAAAATGATATAATTATCTGAAAGTCATGGTGTTGTGTACCAAAGCGACCGATGGCTTTAACGGGTAAAAGGATAAGAGTATCAAGCTAATGTTTTTTTAGGGAGGAATCATTATGAAAGTTAAGTATGAAGGAGGTCAGGTGCTGACTGATGTGGTACCTGGTCTGAAAAAGACGAAATTTTCCCTTATGGGAATAATCTTTTTCATTTTCTGCGCGGTAAGCGGCGGAGCTTTCGGAATAGAGTCCATCATTCCGGCTTCAGGTCCGGGAGTGACGCTCGTTCTGCTGATCGTCATACCGCTTATGTGGGCGCTGCCTATGGGGCTTTATGTATCGGAGCTGACGAATCTGGCGCCGGTAGACTCGGGTCCTTATGTATGGATGAAGATGGCATTCGGTGAATTCTGGGGATTCGCATTCGGGCTCTGGATGGCAGTCGCGTGGTATCTGACAGGTGCATCCTACATAGTACTGGCGACGGACTATATCAGCATGTATGTACCGATGAGCCCGATGGCAAAACTTATCGTAAAAATCGCTATTATTCTCGTATTTACTGTAGTAAATCTTATCGGCATCCAGGAAGTGAACGTGCTCAATACTATATTCACATTCATCATCCTGGCAGCATTCCTTGCTGTAGGTATCGTTGGACTTGCTCACTGGGAGAACAATCCGTTCGATCCGTTCATGAATGTTGAGAACGGTGCATTCTCCAGTCTTGGAGTCGGGATAGCTATAGGTGTATGGATGTTCTGCGGATATACCGCCATAGCAAATCTCGGAGGAGAGATCGAGAACCCTCAGATTATTCCAAAGGGAATGAAATGGTGTATCGTTGTCATGGTAGTGAGCTACATACTTCCTACGCTTGGCGGTATCGTATCTGTGGGACCTTGGTCAGAATGGGGTTCGACTATCGACTACTCGACCGTACTTCGTACACATGTAGGTGAATGGGCAGGTGTCGCATTCATGATCACAGCTGTAATATCGCAGCTGGCACTCGTGAATGCTACGACGGCGACTGCATCGAGATCATTCATGATCCTGGGAAAAGACCACTTATGTCCTAAGTTCCTGTCGACAGTGACTAAGAAAAGAAAGGTGCCTATCTGGCCTATACTGATACTGGCAGTACTCAATGTGATACTGGTAAATCTGGACTTTGAGATCCTGGTTATCATACTTTCACCGCTGCTCTTCGTATGCTATGTAGGATTTGCTATCGCATTCCTCAAGCTGAGAAAGCTCTATCCGGTGGAAAAGAGAGGCGACCTCTACTATGTAAAGGGCAAGATCTCTCCTTACTACATCGTTATATCGATGATGTTCATAGGTCTCGTAGGTATACTGATGAACGGAACGGAATATTTCCTGCTCGGATATGTTCTTATCCTGTTCGCTCTGCTGATGTATATCATCTGTAAGAAGGTATATGGAGGACTTGCTGTGGAAAATCCTCAGCTGTATCCTGTAAATCCTAAAACAGGACTTGCAATGGGAGATCTGATAAGATTCGCAAGGTTCTTCCTCATCTTCGGAGTCCTGTCGTTTGGCGGTTCACTGTTCCTCAGATGGTACGAAGGAGGATGGGGCCACGATTACTATCTCGATCTGTACGGCTCGGGCCTCATGAGCAACTGGGAACTGATGATATCGATACTGACTTGGCTCGGAATAGGTATGCTGGTACTCAGCATAATTCTCTATCTGGTAGGAAAGAAGAGCGACCCTATTCCGGAAGACGACGAATAACGCACGCCTTACCGGTATTCTGACAGCTGAGAGGCAGAAGATAATATTTGCCTTGAAGAAATGCTGAAACAGTGATATAATTATTGTTCAGAATAAGCACAGAGACGAAGAATTTTTAGGAGCGTATATATGACAAAAGGCAAGCTGTTTGTGATTTCGGGACCTTCGGGTGCCGGTAAAGGGACTATCTGTAAAGAAGTGCTGGATGCGGAAAGAAACATCAGAATGTCTGTTTCCATGACGACAAGAGCACCGCGAAAGGGAGAAGTAGACAAGATACACTATCATTTCGTGGATAAACAGGCTTTTGAAGCCCTGATAGAAGAAGACGGGTTCATGGAATATGCGAATGTGTACGGCAACTTTTACGGTACACCTAAAAAGGACGTCATACAGTGGCTCGATGACGGTATCGATGTGATACTTGAAATAGATGTGCAGGGTGCGCTTCAGGTAAAGAAGTCATACCCGGAGGGAGTGTTCATATTCATACTGCCGCCGTCGATCGAAGAACTCAAGAACAGAATAAAGGCCAGAGGCTCGGAGACGGAGGAGACCATGGCAAGAAGACTCGGGACTGCGCTGCAGGAAATCTCACTCATAGATCAGTATGACTACAGAGTGATAAACGAGGATCTTGAGGTGGCTATAAACCGTGTCAGAGCAATAATAACGGCAGAACAGTGCAAGCTGAACGATAGTGAAGTGGACAGGATTGTCAGAAGATATAAGGAGGAGTTATAATGTTATACCCATCGATTAACAAGATCAGAACGAAAGTGGACAGCAGATACACGCTGGTGATACTCGCTGCCAAGAGAGCAAGGGATATCATAGAAGGTATGCCGAAGCTTACAGAGGCAGATGTTGAAAAACCGGTATCTATCGCAGCTAATGAGATCGCTGAAGACCTTATAACTTACAGAGAGTCTATTGACGAATAGTGTTGTCTAAAATCACGGCATAATGTCGTTTGCAACGAATGGTGCAGATCCCCTTTTTGTGAGAGAATGATAATAGATCGTTCTTTAAACAGGAAGGGGATTTGTTTTGAGCAAATTTATAGTAAAAAATATACACGGTACATTCGTGCTGGAAATGGATGATATACTTTATATGGAAAAGGCGCTGCGCAAGATAAAAGTTCATCTTGAAAGCTCATGTGTTGAAGCGAAGAAGTATGATACGGACAAAGACTGCATTGAATTTTACGGGAAGATGGAGGATGTGATGAGCAGACTTGACGAGCGCTTCCTGTACTGCCACAGGAGTTATATAATAAATATGGACAAGGTCGTCGTGATGACTGACAATACGATCTATCTGGAGGACAGGGCAGACATATATATGGGAAAAGAAACATTTGCCAGAGCATCCAGAGGTGTGAAGGAATATTTTGAAAAAAAGTTGTAAAAACAATGCCTTAAAAACATGAAAAAGATTGTATTTGCTAAAAGTTTATAGTAAAATGATAGCTGGTCTCATTTTATCAGGGACCAGTTGTATTTTATAGTTTGCACACGGCAGTGTCACGGGAACCGGTGCCTTTCAAGGTTTGTCGGACATTTATGAAGGTTGTTCCCGACAATAAACTGCAGTGGAAGAAAAAACCGAGAGGAGAAACAAAATGTCAGTAATTTCAATGAAACAGCTGCTGGAAGCAGGCGTGCACTTCGGACACCAGACTAGAAGATGGAACCCTAAGATGGCTCCTTATATCTTTACAGAAAGAAATGGTATCTATATCATAGACCTTCAGAAGACTGTAAAGAAAATAGATGAAGCATATGCTTTCATGAAGGAAGTTGCAGCAAACGGTAAACCGATCCTTTTCGTAGGAACTAAGAAGCAGGCTCAGGCTGCTATCCTGGACGAAGCAAAGAGATGCGACATGTACTATGTAAACCAGAGATGGTTAGGCGGAATGCTCACAAACTACAAGACTATTTCAGGAAGAATCAGAAGACTCAACGATATAAAGGCTATGGAAGAGGACGGAACTTTTGATAAGCTTTCAAAGAAGGAAGTCATCAAGCTCAGACTCGAACTCGAAAAGCTTGAGAAGTTCTTAGGCGGTATCAAAGACATGAAGGGTATGCCTGGAGCTATCTTCGTAGTAGACCCTAAGAAAGAGAAAATCGCGGTAAAGGAAGCAAGGATCCTCGGAATCCCTGTTGTCGGTATCGTAGACACTAACTGCGACCCTGACGATGTTGACTATATCATTCCTGCAAATGATGATGCTATCAGAGCGGTAAAACTGATCGCAGGATGCATGGCTGACGCTATAATCGAAGCTAAGCAGGGCGAAAGCTTTGACGAAGGTGAAGAAGCAGGATCAACTGATGCTGCAGCGGCAGAAGATGCAGCAGAAGTAGCAGAAGAAAAGGCAGATGCTGAATAGTAACTTGTAATTGAGGAGGGTAATATCATGGCTGTAACAGCTAAGATGGTAAAAGAACTGCGTGAAATGACAGGCGCAGGTATGATGGACTGCAAAAAAGCATTAGTTGAAACTGATGGCAATATCGAAGCAGCAGTTGATCTTTTAAAGGAAAAAGGTCTGGCAAAGGCTGCTAAAAAGGCAGGAAGAGTTGCTGCGATGGGACTGGTAAGAACAGCTATCGCCGCTGACGGCAAGGCAGCAGCTATCGTAGAAGTAAATTCAGAAACAGACTTCGTTGCAAAGAACGAAGAATTCGTTACATTCGTAGATACTCTTGCAAAGATGGCTCTCGAAAACGATGCTGCAGATATGGACGCATTCATGGCACTTCCTTACGGAGATGAAGGAACTGTTAAAGACGTTCTCACTAATAAGATCGCTACTATCGGCGAGAACATGAGCATCAGAAGATTCGAGAAGGTTACCGGTGAAACTGTCGTTTCATATATCCATGGCGGCAGGATCGGTGCTGTAGTTGCAGGAAATGTAGAAGCTACTGATGATGTGAAGGCAGCTCTGACTAACATAGCAATGCAGGTCGCTGCAATGAATCCACAGTATGTAAGCAGAAACGACATTTCAGATGAAGAACTTGCTAAAATGCATGATATAACACTTGAAAGCGCGCTGAACGATCCGTTCACACTTCCTAAGCCGATCTTAAACGCTTTATTAGACAAAGCGGTAGATGGTGTATGGGGTGCTGAAGACGTTGCTATCTTAGAGGAAAAGAGAGCTGATAAGAAATTCAACTTCAATTATCTGCCTAATTTCCTTTCAGACGATGCAAAAGCTAAGCTCGCTCAGATCGCAGTTGCAGACAAAGCATCGATCTCCGAAAACAAGATCTTCAAAGGCCTTGTTGACGGACGTGTTTCAAAGCAGTTAAAGGACATCTGCCTTCTGGATCAGACATATGTCAGAGCAGAAGACGGCAAGCAGACAGTTGCTCAGTACCTTGGAACAGTAAACAAGGATCTTGCTCTCGTTAACGTAGTCCGTTTCGAAGTCGGCGAAGGAATCGAGAAAAAAGAAGAAGACTTCGCAGCAGAAGTGGCAGCACAGCAGGCAGCAGCAGCGAAGAAATAAAGCCCTGCCCGTATCTTTGATACGGCGCGCAGGACTTATGCAAAGCTTTCCCAAATCTTTGATTTGGTGAAAACGACTGCGAAACTTTGAAATAAGGCTTTTAACCCCTGAAAGCATTGAAATTCAGTGCTTCAGGGGTTTTTTGCTGCCGGAAATCCGATGTTGCAAAGTATCATAAGAATCTGGAGGAACGGGAAACGATCCGATGCAGGCTTCCGAGTGCGGGTTCAATAAGAAATACCCTAAGAAGTCTAACGGAATAACAGGTCCGAAGTATTCTATCAGCTGAGGAATTTTCAAAGGCGCAATCGAAGCAGAACGTATGGTCTTCTTATGGCGATACGAACTATGTGGAATATGTATTGGCATGTGAATCCGGAGATGAAATGCAGTTAATTCAACAGTTAAAAGGTGGAAAATACAAACCTAATCCAATTCTCGCTTCCTCTATTTTGAAAATCAAAAGTAAATCAGAAAAAATCGCTTAAAAACTTATATAATGAGGTGTACCCCAAAAAGTAGAGTCTGAAAAAAGATGATATAATAGAGACAATACGGAGGTACACTATGGCACGATCAAAGTATTCAAGAGGATTAAAAATCAAAGTTGCAAAAGAAGCGATGCTGCCGGAAAATCAGGGACTGGAACATGTCATCGCAGAAAAATATCACGTGATGCCATGGACAGTGATAAAATGGCGAGACCATCTTCAGCAGGTCGGGGAAGAAAATGCATTCAAGAAGGGATACACTCTAAAAAACGTTCCACTCCAAGAGAGGTCGAACTGGAAAAAGAAAATGCACAGCTGCGGGAGGAAGTAGAGATCCTAAAAAAAGCAGCGGCCTTCCTCGCAAATGTAAAGCGCGACTGAAGTATCTGTTCATGCGGGAACATAGACAGGAACACACCATAGCAAGGATGGCCAAAGTACTGGGAGTATCCGAGAGCGGATACTTCAAATGGTGTAAGAAAAACAATGCGCCCCTTACAGAAAAAGAACAGGAAGACATAAAGATCACAGAGGAGATCTTTGCGATCTACCGTTCTTCACGAGGCTCTTATGGATCCAGGAAAATCACTGCAATTTTAAACAAGATGCATAAAAAACCAATAAACCATAAGCGTGTAGAACGCATCATGCAGGAATGCTGCCTGTTTTCAAAGTCCTGTAAAAAATATATCTGCACAACGGATTCAGATCACGATGAACTGATAGCAGATAACCTGATCGACAGAGGCTTTACAGCAGAAGAGCCTGATTCCAAGATGCTCAGCGATACAACAGTGATCACGACCGGACAGGGAAAACTCTACGTAGCCGGTATTCTGGATCTGTATGGAGATATGCCCGTAGGGATCGCGATGAGCACTCGCAACGATAAAAAGCTTGTAATGGATGCATTTGATGATATGATCATGAGAGGATGCGGAAAGCCCGGCTGTATCATACACTCGGATCGAGGCTCCACCTACTGTGCAACGGAATACAGGCAGCTGATCAGTAAACATGATTTTCTTTGCAGTATGAGCAGAAAAGGAGACTGCTGGGATAATGCTCCGATGGAAAGCTTCTGGGGAAAAATGAAATCGGAATGGCTTTCAGATAAGTATGATACGATCCAGCAGGCGAAGCGGGATGTATATGAATACGTGTGGCATTTCTATCCGAAAGAAAGGCCACATGAAACATTCGGATATTTAACTCCTGACGAGTTCTACAGGCAGGGGAAAAACGAGGTTTGATACTCTACTTTTATGGGTGCACCTCA